>JBDSVO010000213.1:0-17232 GCA_039927215.1 Gemmatimonadaceae bacterium | reverse complement strand
AGCTGCTACTTCTACATGGCGTTCATTCCCGTCTACATCCTCATCCTGTTTTTCACGATCGCGGTGGACTACGCGGCGGCCATTCTCATCGAGAACGCGCAGGGGACTCGAAGGCGGATGTTCTTGATCATGAGCATCGTGGCCAACGTGGGCGTCCTCGCAATCTTCAAGTATTTCAACTTCCTGAACGCGAACGCCCGCGCCATCGCCGAAGTCTTTCACTGGCCGTACGACTTTCCTGCACTCAGCATCATTCTGCCTATCGGACTGTCATTTCATACCTTCCAGGCGATGAGCTACACCATCGAGGTGTACCGCGGCCGGTTCAAGGCCGAGCGCCATCCGGGAATCTTTGCTGTGTACGTGATGTTCTTCCCACAGCTCGTGGCCGGCCCCATCGAGCGTCCGCAGAATCTTCTTCCGCAGTTCCGGGAGCGTCACGAATTCGACTACGAGCGGATTGCGGACGGTCTCAGACGAATGGCGTGGGGCCTCTTCCTCAAAGTGGTGATCGCGGACCGTCTCTCGGAGTACGTCAACCCCGTCTACAACGCGCCCCACGCGTACGATGGTCTCACGCTGGTCGTGGCGACGGGGTTTTTCGCTTTTCAGATCTACTGCGATTTTGCCGGTTATTCGCACATCGCCCTCGGTGCCGCCGAGGTGATGGGCTTTCGCCTGATGCAGAATTTCAATCGTCCCTATCTCTCACGGTCCATCAGCGAATTCTGGTCGCGCTGGCATATCTCCCTTTCGACCTGGTTTCGCGACTACGTGTACATCCCACTGGGCGGCAATCGCGTGGCGAAGCCGCGATGGTATCTGAATCTGTTCGTCACATTCCTTCTTAGCGGGCTCTGGCACGGCGCGAACTGGACATTCGTCGTGTGGGGCGCGCTCAACGGATTCTATCTCATTTCGTCGATCGCGACTCAGAGTGTCCGCGAGCGAATCGCAACAGTTACGGGTCTCATGCAGCATCAACGCTTCCACGCGGTGCTGCGGGTTGGAATAACCTTCGCGCTGACGTGCTTCGCGTGGATTTTCTTCCGCGCCGGATCGCTGCAGGATGCGGGTCACATCATCGTCCAGATGCTCGTGCGGCCGACAGCGCACCAGATTCTTCCCGATGGGCTGCGCGCGGAGGGAATAACAAAGCTGCAAGTGGCTTTCTCTGCGCTGCTCATCGGCGGTCTGATGCTTTTCGAGATTATCGGCACGCGCGTTGACCTGGCACGCCGCTTTACGGTTCAGCCCGCGTGGGTCAGGTGGCCCGCGTATTATTTGCTCTGCATGTCGATCTGGCTTCTCGGAGTGAGCAACGAGGCGAAGGCCTTCATCTATTTTCAATTCTGAAAGCGCATGAGCGATTCCAGCAGGACCGCACTCATTTGCGGTGTGTCGGGCCAGGACGGCGCGTATCTCGCGCAGCTCCTGCTCGGGCGCGGATACACCGTACACGGCGCTTCGCGCGACGCGCAGGCAATCAGCTTCGGGAATTTGCGGCGGCTCGGGCTCCTCGACGACGTTCGGCTGGAATCGCTTACGATCACGGATTTTCGCAGTGTGCTCCAGGCGCTCCGCCGCGTCAGGCCGGATGAAGTTTACAATCTAGCCGGCCAGAGCTCTGTCGCCCTTTCATTTGAGCAGCCCGTAGAGACGCTGGAGAGCATCAGCGTCGGAACGCTGAACCTGCTCGAGGCAATTCGCTTTACCGAGCGGCCGATTCGTTTTTACAACGCCGGCTCGGGCGAATGCTTTGGGGACACCCGTGAGCCGGCCGATGAATCAACTGCATTCCGGCCGCGCAGTCCGTATGCAGTGGCAAAGTCCGCGGCACACTGGGAAGTCGCCAACTATGCCGAGGCGTATGGGTTGTACGCGTGCACCGGGATTCTCTTCAACCATGAGTCGCCTCTCAGAGCGGAGCGGTTCGTGACCAAGAAAATAGTCGCTGCGGCGTGCCGGATCTCCCGGGGTAGCGGCGAGCAGCTCCGGCTCGGCGACCTGAGTGTTCAGCGTGATTGGGGATGGGCGCCCGAGTACGTCGAGGCCATGTGGAGAATGCTCCAGCGGGATTCGCCCGCGACGTACGTCATTGCAACCGGTAAGTCGCACACGCTGGAACAGTTCGTCGCGTGCGCTTTTACGGAAGTCGGCCTCGACTGGCACGATCATGTCAACGTCGACCAGCGCCTGTTCAGACCCGCCGACATCACGTTCGCCAGCGCGAACCCCTCGCTCGCGCGCGAACAGCTCGGCTGGTCCGCACGCGCGCAAATGCCCGATGTGGTTCGGATGATGGTTGCGGCAGAACTCGCGGAGAGCGCTGGTTGACCGCTGAAGCATCACAGCTGCCGGACGACCACCGGAAGCGTCGTCTAAGAAGCTTCCTCGTCCGGTGCTTTCTTCTCGGCGCCGCGATCGTCGGCAGCGGCTTCGTGATCAGCCGCTACGACATGCGCGCCAGTGATGACAATTACCTGGCGGCGGTGCTGGAGAAGGACCGGCTGATCAGGTCGACACCATCGCCCAAGATCATCCTGGTTGGAGGCTCGAATCTCGCGTTCGGAATCGACAGCAGGATGATGCACGACTCGCTTAATATTAACGTTGTTAACATGGGGCTATATGCGAAGCTTGGACTCCGCTATATGCTCGCACAGGTCAAACCTTACATTCGCACCGGTGATGTGGTGGTGATCGTTCCCGAATACGACCAGTTCTACGGCAAATTCTCGGAAGGCGACAATACCCTCAATACCGCGCTTCTCTACGCGCCGTCGGATCGAATCGGAGATTTCGTCAAATCATATTCGGTGGTCGACGTTGTGCTCCGTCCACGCGTGGAAAACGTGCGCCGTGCATTCCTGCAGGCGACTGCCGACGCATTCGGAAAAAAGAACGACTACTTCCCCCCGGACACGAACCCGGTCTACAATCGGCGCTCATTCAATCAGTACGGCGACATGATGAGCCACCTCGGAAGGAAGAGCATGAAGCCCGACGCCATATATGCTGGCGAGTTGCCACCGGTCAGGGAGTTCAGCATGGCAGCGGTCGAAGAGCTCAATGACATCGCCGACGCCGCGAGGTCGAGAGGTGCGCACGCGTATTTTCTGTTTCCCTCGTACATGGATCGCGCGTACGACCTCAACAAGCATGCAATCGCGGACCTCGAACAACGCCTTGCGAGGGAAATGCGGATTCCCGTCGTTGGCACGCCGAAAGACTTTGTCTACCCGTCCAGCTGGTTTTTCGACACGCGGTATCATCTGAATGAGCTCGGACGAGGACCTCGAACCGTGAAGATGATTCAGATCATGCGAGCGGCCCGGACTTCTGACAGCTGGTGAAGATCTCACCAGCGCCATTCGATGGACGCTGCGGTTGGGAGTTGTTGTACTCGGTGCGCTTCAGGGCGCGAGCCAAGCGGTACGGTATCGACCCCGATGGAGTGGGCTATTTGAATCTCAGCGATTCATGGGTGTCCGGCGACTGGCTGGCAGGCATCATCCTGTACTGGAGTCAGCCTTTTACGCTTCCCCCCTGACGGCGCGCGCGGTCGCCGGCAATCGACGCTAGAGTCTCGGCCGGCGTCAGGCGGCGTACCCCGGCTGGGGGGACGTAGAGCGGCGCCTTCCCCGAAAGAAAGTTCGATCTGACGATGTGCCACACTGCTGCCGCCCCGTCGGTCCAGCCGATCTTCTTGCCTTCGGCGTAAGTCCGTCCGCTGTAGCTGATCGGAACCTCGTAGATTCGCGCGCGTGATTGCGCGAGGCGCGCGGTGATCTCGGGCTCGATGCCAAAGCGGTCCGCGGCAAGGGGAAGCGATTTCATCAAATCCGTCTTCACCATTTTGTAGCATGTCTCCATGTCAGTGAGGTTCAGATTCGTCGCCATGTTGGACAGCATGGTCAGCACGTTATTCCCCATGCTGTGCCAATAATAGAGCACGCGTCGCGTGTCGCCCCTGAAGCGACTGCCGAAAACCGCGTCAGCACGGCCGTCCCGTATCGGCTCCAGCAGGCGGACGAATTCCTGCGGATCGTATTCGAGATCCGCATCCTGAATCACAACGACGTCGCCGGTCGCGTGCTCGAGGGCTGTCCTGACCGCAGCGCCCTTTCCGCGATTCCGCTCGTGTACTACGAAGTGATCTATTTCACCGCCGGCCTTGAGCTGCTCGAGGACGTCACGCGTCGAATCCGACGAGCCGTCGTCCACGCATATGATCTCGATGTCTAGGGGCACGGCCCGGACGCGGCTGATGCCCTCGGCAATCGTTGCCGATTCGTTGTACACGGGTATGAGTGCAGAGACGCGCATGTGCTGAGCCGATTCGTTGTGATTCAGGTAACGTTCTTACGCGCTATGGCGAGCAGGCTCTGTCCGATTGGCATGCTCACCCGATCTTCTATCGCCGCCGTAACCGGGACGACGAGACTGTCATAAAGTCTCGCCTCGGCCCCGCTGATCGACGTTCGACGGAGCACCCTGCCTGAAACGAACCAGGGAAGAATGCCCGGAATATTCATGTAGCCAAGGCGTTCAATGCTCCAGCCGGCAGTCTCGACGGAGTTGCGAAGCGACTCTTTCGTGTATCTGCGAAAATGTTCGAACGCCGTGTCGAGCGAGCCAAAAATGGCCGGTACCGCCGGAACAAACAACAATAATGTTGCGTCCTGGCGAGCAATCTCCCACGCCTGCCGCAGAATGTCGTCATCGCGCTCGATGTGCTCCAGGACATTTACGGCGATGAGAGAGTCGACGGATTGTGGCGGCGCCGAACCCTCCAGGTACCCCTTTACGGTCGTTGCTCTCTCCTGATTTGCCAGGCGCCGCGACAGTTGAGGAAAGTTGTTGTCGCTGGGCTCGATTGCGATAAGTCGTTTTACCTGCGGAAGCGTCAGCAGAAGGCGGGAGAATGTCCCAGTTCCGGCCCCTATCTCGAGGACTTCAGCACCGACGTAGGGGGAAAACCTCCGAAGCAGCCAGCGATAATAGTTCAACGCCCCGGCAAGAGCATCGAGCTCTGAACCGGAGTAAATGAACTTCGTAGGCGTAAACCGATGAGGCGGGTCCGGGTTCCGCAGTTTGTGCGCAGTCCTCGGTTAGGCCGCAGTCCGCACTTTGCCGTTACGCTCGGCGTATGCTTTCGCTGCGCAAATCGTCCTCGTGATTCGAGGCACCGTGTGGATGGAAATCCGGCACGAGTGTCTGAAGCAGCTTTCGGATCTCATCCTCCGGGCGACCGATGTCGGTCGACTTCGTCAGTGCCTCGATTCGCCTGATCGTTCCGTCAGCGAGCAATCCGTTTCGAGCGCGTAGAACCTTTGGGTGATCCGTCGGCAGGACGTTCTCGGCAGTGAAAAACATCTCTTCGTACAGCTTCTCACCGGGGCGCACGCCGGTGAACGTAATCTCGATATCGGTGCCGACTTCGAGACCCGAAAGGCGGATGAGATCAGTTGCAATGTCCACGACTCTGATCTGCTCACCCATGTCGAGCACGAACACTTCGCCGCCGCGTCCCAGCGCTCCCGCCTGGAGAACCAACTGCACTGCTTCAGGAATAGTCATGAAGTAGCGCCGCATTTCAGGGTGCGTTACGGTGACCGGACCACCCGCGCGGATTTGACGCAGGAACGTGGGGACGACGCTACCGCGACTGCCGAGGACGTTCCCAAAACGCACTGACACGAAATTGCGGTGGTGCTTCGTCGCCGCGTGCTGCACTAGCTGCTCGGCGATTCGCTTCGTCGCGCCCATGACACTGGTGGGGCGCACTGCCTTGTCTGTCGAGATGAAGACAAAGTGCTGCACGTTCGTCTCAGTTGCCGCATCGACGACGTTCTTCGTTCCAGAGACGTTGTTCGTCACGGCCTCGAGAACGTTGTCTTCCATGAGTGGGACGTGCTTGTGCGCCGCTGCGTGAAAGACGGCGTGCGGCCGTTGCTGCTGGAAGATGTGGAAGATTCGGTTCCGATCACGCACGTCCGCAATCACCGGCATGATGTCGACATCGGGGAAGCTGAGCGAGAGCTCCTGGAAGATGTCGAAGATTGAATTCTCACCGTGTCCGAGGAGGACGAGCTTCGCCGGCGCGAGCCGCGCGAGCTGTCGGCAGAGCTCGCTGCCGATCGACCCGCCGGCGCCCGTGATCAGCACGGTCTCACTTGTCGCAAGCTCGGCAACCGCGGCGAGGTCCGTCTCTACCGCGTCGCGGCGAAGAAGATCCTGAATCTCCACTTCGCGCAAACCGGTTGCATTTCCCTGACGCGAGATGATCTCGGGCAGGCTCGGGACTGTCCGCGTCGGGATACCGCAGCTCAAAGCGGCGCGGACCACCTGGCGTATTACAGTTCCCGGAGCTGACGGCATAGCGATAATGATTTCGGCAACACCGAAACGCTCGACGATCTCGGGGATGTGAGCCAGCGGTCCGAAAACCGGGAGCCCCGCCAGCATGTGGCCGTGCTTGGACGCGTCGCTATCGACAAACCCGATCGGCTCCAGACCGAGCTGCGACGTCGCGAACAGCTCCTTGACGACAAGTTTGCCGGCATCGCCGGCTCCAGCGATCAGAACCCGCTTACCGCTCTCATAGCGACGCCGGCGCAGTGAGCCCTGCCGAGTAACGCGCACCATGAGCCGCGGGAGAGCAATGAGGGCGCCGGTGAGCAGCGTATCGATGAATACGACGGAGAAAGGAACACGCGTCTCCGTCAGGTGGAACACGGGTAGAATGAGGATGCCCACGAGCCCGGCGACTACGCCCCCGCCGAACGCTGCGACCGCAATCGGCCTCAGCTCGCCAACGCTGGCGTGTCTCCACAGGCGCCGATACATCCCGGCCGCGTAGAAGATCGCGAGGCGAAGCGGTATCGAGAGTAGAAGGTAGAGCCCGACGAGTCTGAGATTTTGACTCATCCAGCTCGCTTGCTCGAATCTTACGAGGAAGGCGACGAGCGGCGCGATGATGACCGCGAGCGCATCGGCGACGAAGAGGTGCCTGTTACGGAGTGACTTCAGCGTCAAAAGTTTTACGCGCCGGCGAAGGTCATTGTCAAAGAAATATGACGCCCCAGGACTTCCCCGGTTAGGCGGGCAAGGGAAAGGACATGCCGCGACCAATCTATGCTGAAGTGGCTCACGCACAACCCGGATGTCACACATTGGCCAATACTTACATCATTTGAGAGGCTCATATGACGATTGACTGAGGCCTTTACCGATGTGACATTACTCAGGCTTTCCCATTACCGTTCAATAATCATGCTGGCCGCCCGTCCGGCGCCGAGCAGTCGATGACAATTAGCGGCTCAGCACCGCAAGCAAACCCAATGAAGACTGCGCTCATCACCGGAGTCACGGGGCAGGACGGCGCCTACCTCGCCAGACTGCTGCTCGCCAAGGGCTACATGGTCCACGGCGTCAAGCGCCGGGCCTCCCAATTCAATACGCAGCGCGTAGATGGGATCTATGCCGAACCTCAGGACGTCCATTCCCGCTTCGTCATGCACTACGGCGACCTGACGGACTCGACAAACCTCATCCGCATTGTTCAGGAGACCCAGCCGGACGAGATCTACAATCTGGCGGCCCAGAGCCACGTTCAGGTTTCCTTTGATACGCCGGAGTATACCGGCAACGCAGACGGCCTGGGCACGCTCAGGCTGCTCGAAGCGCAGCGGATATTGGGAATGCTGGGGCGGGTGCGATTCTACCAGGCGTCCACCTCCGAGATGTTCGGAAAGGTTCAAGCCGTTCCGCAATCCGAGACCACGCCGTTCTATCCGCGATCGCCGTATGGTGTCGCAAAGCTCTACGCGCATTGGATAACCGTGAACTACCGCGAGGCGTACGGCGTTCATGCGTCGAGCGGCATCCTGTTCAATCACGAGTCACCCATTCGGGGCGAGACTTTCGTGACTCGCAAGATCACCATGGCTGCCGCCCGAATCCGCGAGGGCCAGCAGGATAAACTCTTTCTTGGAAACCTCGACGCGCGCCGCGACTGGGGATTTGCGGGTGACTATGTGGAGGGCATGTGGCGGATGCTCCAGCACGAGACCGCCGCCGATTACGTCCTCGCGACCGGAGAGGCGCACACAGTGCGCGATTTCTGCCGGCTGGCGTTTGCACGTGCCGGAATGGATCTGGAGTTTCGCGGAAGTGATGCCGACGAGACCGCGATCGATACCGCGACGGGCCGCGAGGTTATCGCTATCGATCCCCGGTATTTCCGGCCGACCGAAGTTGACTTGCTGCTTGGTGATGCCACCAAGGCAAGAACACAGCTCGGATGGGTCCCCAGCGTTAACTTCACTGAGCTAGTGGAGATGATGGTGGACGCAGACCTCAGTGCATTGCAATCTGGAATTCCCTTTACCGTAGAGTCGTCCGACTCGGCTCTGCAGGCACTGCTTAAGTGACGCCGGTAACGCCGGCGAAGTGTTACGTCGCCGGGCACTGCGGGCTGGTCGGGTCGGCACTGGTGCGCGCCCTGAGCGCGGCCGGATACCCGGCGCCGATAGTGCGACCGCGGCGGGAGCTCGACCTGCTCGAGCAGCGTGCCGTTCGCGCGTTTTTCTCCGAGACGAAGCCGGAGGTGGTTTTCGTGGCGGCGGCAAGAGTCGGAGGAATCCAGGCCAACAACAGCGAGCGGTGGGACTTCATTCACCAGAATCTTGTGATTGAAACGAACATCCTCGGCGCCGCCCTCGAGACGGGCGTGGAGCGCCTGGTTTTCTTCGGGAGCTCCTGCATCTATCCGCGTCTCTCTCCGCAGCCAATCCGGGAAGACTATCTGCTGACGGGTCCACTGGAAGAAACCAACGAGCCGTACGCGATCGCGAAGATCGCGGGAGTCAAGATGGTCGAGGCGGCCGTCACGGAACACGGCGTCGACTGGGTTTCCGTGATGCCGACGAATCTTTACGGACCCAACGACAACTTCAATCTTGAGACATCGCACGTTCTGCCGGCCCTCATCCGGAAATTCCACGAAGCCCGGGAAGCGCGTGAATCGGGACGCGAGGAGCCGGTGCTCCTCTGGGGGACCGGCACGGCGCGCCGCGAGTTCCTGCACGTCGACGACGCTGCAAGGGCAGCGATCCAGCTGATGGAGTCGCGCGCGACCGGCTTGTACAATGTCGGCTCCGGCGAGGATATACCGGTGAGCGAGCTGGCGAGTATGGTTGCGTCAGTTGTCGGTCACGACGGACCGGTGAGGTGGGACAGCTCGCGCCCGGACGGAACTCCACGCAAGCTGCTCGACTCCTCGCGCATTCGCGCCACGGGGTGGGCGCCGAGCATCCCGCTGGAGGACGGCATACGGTCGGTGTATGAGTGGTACCGTGAGGCCAGCGAATCGTTGATGACGAGGGCCGGCCACTGACTCCTCCGGCAATCGTCATCGAGCCGACCCGCGGATGGGCCGCGCTCAATCTCCGTGAGCTGTGGAAATATCGCGACCTGTTGATGATTCTCGCCGGCCGCGACATCAAGCTCCGCTACAAGCAGACGGTCCTCGGAGTTGTCTGGGTGGTGCTGCAGCCGCTGGTTGCGGCGCTGATCTTCTCGGTGATGTTCGGCCGGTTCGCCAGGCTGCCGAGTGACGGGCACCCGTATCTTCTCTTCGTTTTTGCCGGGGTTGTCATCTGGAACTACTTCGCCGCTGTCCTTCAGCGCGGAGGCAACAGTCTCCTCACCGACTCGCGGCTCATCACGAAGGTCTATTTTCCTCGCCTCATAGTTCCTTTAGCCAGCACCTTCTCGGCGATGATCGATCTCGCCGTATCGCTGACGGTACTCGGGGTGTTGATGATGATTTACGAAGTGATGCCCACGTGGAAGCTACTGACGCTTCCGTTGTTCATAGGCCTCGCGGCGCTCACCGCAACCGGCGTGAGCCTGTGGCTCACGGCCCTCAACGTGCGATATCGCGACTTTGTCCACGCGATGCCGTTCATGCTTCAGGTGTGGATGTTCGCAAGCCCTGTGGCTTACGCGACATCGATAGTGCCCGAGCAATGGCGCCTATTGTACGGGCTGAATCCGGCAGTCGCGTTCATCGAGGGTTTGAGGTGGGCTATCCTTGGAACAGGTTCGATCACGTCCCAGACGGTGGGGATCGCAGTTGCAACTGCTACCGTCGTGTTCATTAGCGGAGCTTTCTTCTTCCGCCGGGTCGAGCGGGGGTTCGCCGACACTGTATGAGCGACAAGGCACTCATGGTTGACGGAATCTCGAAATCCTACCGAATTGCGCGCGCGCTCGTCCGCCAGCCGTACCGTACACTCCAGGAGGACGTCATCGCTCTGCCGCGAACGCTCTGGAAGCGGGCACTAGGCAAATCGGAGACACTGGAGACCTTCTGGGCTTTGAGCGACGTGAGCTTTAACGTCAATTCGGGAGAGGTGGTCGGCATCGTGGGCCGCAACGGGGCGGGGAAGAGTACTCTGCTCAAGATTCTCTCGCGCATTACGGAGCCGACACACGGACGCGCCGAGATTTACGGGCGGGTCGGTGCTCTGCTCGAAGTCGGCACCGGATTCCATCCCGAGCTGACAGGGCGTGAGAACGTGTTTCTCTGCGGCGCAATCCTCGGGATGAGGCGCAGTGAGATCACGCGACGCTTCGATGAGATCGTGAGCTTCGCGGAAGTCGAGCAGTTCATCGACACGCCAACAAAGCGCTACAGCAGTGGCATGTACACCCGCCTTGCGTTCGCGGTGGCGGCTCATCTCGAGCCGGAGATTCTCCTCGTCGACGAGGTGCTTGCCGTTGGCGATTCTGCGTTTCAGAAGAAGTGCCTCGGCAAGATGGAGGACGTGGCCGGCGAGGGCCGCACGGTATTCTTCGTGAGTCACAACAACCAGGCGGTGAGACAGCTCTGTTCCCGCTGCATTCTGCTGGACCACGGCCGAGTCGTAGCCGACGGGCCAACCGACTCAACCCTGGCGGTGTATAACCAGCGCCTGCGGGACATGCGCGTGGACAGTGAAACGGGAGTGAACAATCCGGAGAACCGTCGCGGCTCGGGTGCGATACGGATAAGCGCTGTATCCGTGGAGGATCTCAACGGCGTCGAGCGGTATACATTTCAGATGGGGGATACGGTTCGGTTTCGCATCTCCTGCAAGGTGAACGCGCCGATGCGCGGCTTGGCAATTGTGGTAGCGCTGCGCTCTGGAATGTCACGCGAGCTCGTCACCTCGGCGCGCCATGTAATTACCAACGCGACCATTCCACAAGGCGAAACTGCGACGGTCGTGATCGATCTCCCGAACGTGTACATCCGGCCGGGCGAGTACCCCCTCTACCTTCACGCCAGCGAGGTAGTCCAGTCACCTGTGAACTACGACGTCCTCGATGACCTTACGCCGCCGCTTGTCATTGCTGGCGGACCGCGGGGCGCGCACGAGAATTTTGATCCTTCACAACCGTACGGGGTATTCTCCATTCCGTCGCGGATGGTAGTTGAGGAATGGCCCGCGACGGCTGTCCCCCACAAACCGAGAGCGACAAATCTCGAGCGTCAGCAGACCGTTCGCTAAGCGAGAGCCGCCCGTCATCGACGGAGATCTCACCGACCGCCTCGTTATCGGGACGGTGCAGCTCGGTTTACCTTACGGCCGGCACCGTGCCTCGACTGTCAGGCACGAGGACTCCGCATTTCGAATTCTGGACGCGGCGTGGTCCCTCGGCATTCGAGCGTTCGACACGGCAGAAGCCTATGGATCGTCGGCTCGACGGCTTCGAGCGTGGAGCGATGCACGCGGCAACGCCGAGGCATTGGAAGTTATTACCAAGTGCAGCATCGACACACCGGACGAGTCGCTGCATGCTCTGGAAGAGGAGGCCAACAAGGCGCTCCGACGGTTCAGCGGGGTTCGCCGCGTCGTACTGCTGACGCACGGCGCAGTGCCGGCGGATCGCTGGCCGGCCCTCCTTGCCGTATCCGCCGCACACGACGCCCTTGTGGGCCAAAGCGTCTATTCTGCAAATGAGGTGAGCGCGGCTTGCGCTCTCCCCAGCATAGGGAGGCTGCAGGTTCCGGGAAACGTTCTCGATTCGCGAGCGATTCGGGCACGCGGCGAGTCGGCTGTCCCGCTCGACGTTCGCTCCGTCTACCTTCAGGGCGTGCTGCTCGACGCTCCGAGCCTGGCAGACGCGCGCGCTCCGGGTGCCGCCGGGATCACAGCGGCGGTTCAGGACGCGGCCGCCGAGCTCGACACCAGTCTCGCCTCATTGCTCATCGCCAGCATGCTCAGAGTAATTCGGTGTGACGACAGGCTCGTGATCGGTATCGATAACGTGTCCCAGCTTGAGGCTTTACCCGCAGCCTTCGAGATACCGGACGCCACCGTGCGGGAATTTCAGACTACGGTCACATGCCTCGCCGACGATCCGGCACTGGCCGTCCTGCTCGATCCGCGCAGCTGGCCGTCTCAGCAGTCGGGCTGACGCGGGCGCGAGTGCTCCGTCTGGATCTCGCGAGCGCTGGAGTCCAGGGACACCATCCAATACATTGACGGTTCATGACCCTGCCACCGCCACTCGCAATCATTCAAGCCCGCGTGGGCAGCAAACGGCTCCCCGGAAAGGTTCTGCTGCTGATAAGAGGAACTCCGCTCATCGAGCACGTCTGGCGAAGGACTGTCAAGGCATTCGGGAAACGACACACGGTCGTTGCACATCCCGACACACCCGAGAACGCCCCGCTCGTCGAATACCTGGAATCTCTCGGCGCTCAGCGGTTCGCCTGGGACGGGCCTGAGGACGACGTCCTCTCCCGCTTTTATTATTGCGCGCATCGTTATCGGTGGCACCCCGATTCGGTAATCCTGCGGGTCACTGCGGACGACTGGCGCAAGAGTCCGGCAATGATGCGGCGGGTAGCGAACGGCGAGCGAATGGCGGTGGAGCTGGGCGCCGAGGCGTTCACGCTCGCAATGCTGGACGAAGCGCAACGGACTCCCGACCTCCGGGCTGATCACCGCGAACACATCACGCTCGCGCTGTTTCCGACGCTTCCGCCAAAGCCACCGCCCGGAGTCTGGACCATCGACACCGCAGACGATCTGGCTTCTGCACAGAGCGTGGTTGCCTAGTACCGGAGCGGTAGCCGCGTTCGAGGACGCGTTCGCTCAATTCGTCGGAGCGAAGTTCGCGGTGTCGTGCGTGAACGGGACAGCCACGCTTCACGCAGCGCTCGTCGCGCTTGGGGTCAATCCGGGTGACACCGTTTCAGTTCCATGCATCACGATGGCGGCTACAACGGCTGCCGTATTGCATGGCGGGGCGATTCCCCAATTCGTGGACATCGATCCCGAGACGTGGCTGATGCAGCGAAGCGCTTCCGAATGCTCGATTCCCGTCTCGCTGTTCGGACTCTGCTTCCCGCACGCGTACTCTAGTCGCTCTATAGACGACGCAGCGCAGACCCTCCGGAGGCATGGCGCGTCGGCGTTCACCAGCTACAGCTTCCAGGCATCCAAGATCATCTCGACGGGTGAGGGCGGCATGTTGGTGACGAATTCAGAGGAGCTCGCCACCAGAGCGCGCGAATTTGGATCGCTCGGCTATCGCATGAATGCAAAGCAGCCCCGAATCGATTCCGCAACACTGAAGTCCCCGACGTTCAATCGTCATCACTCGCTCGGCTGGAATTACCGCATGGCCCCGGCCGTCGCTGAAGAAGGGCTGAAGCAGCTGGCGAGGGCGGAGCAACTCCTCGCCGAACGCAGACAAGCGGCCGAATTCTACGTGACGGCGATCAGCGGCTGCTCGTGGATTCATCCGCAATCCGTTCCCAACGCCTGGCGGCACGACAACTGGGCCTTTGCGGTTGCGCTCGAATCAAAGGAGCTTTGGCAGCCATTTGTCGACAGCATCTGCAGGAATGGCGGTGAGCGTCCGTACGCCTGCTGGCGAGTCACCTACCAGGAGCCCGCCTTCCGCCATCTTGCTCCCGATGGAACCTGTCCGAATGCGGAAGAGCTGCAGCCCCGACTTGTGCAGTTCCAGACCAACGACATCCAATCGGCGGAGAAGAACGCGCACGCAGTAATGAAGGCCATCGGGGAAATCGGCTAAGGGTCCGGCAAGCACTTCCAGGCCACGGGAAATGCTAGTCGCTGAAGCGATTACCGTGTTGCCGCAATGAAATACCACGGCATCAGCAGCGGACCCGAGATCTGAAGCCTGCGTCCATCTTCGAGCTTCTCGGTAAAAGTCGACATCAGCCCTTCGCTGGACTTTGGCAGGTCCACATCGATCTCGAACGGCGTGAAGCGAAAATCGGGATAGCCGTTTGCCCGCATGTGTTTTCTTACGACAGGCAATGAGTACACATTGTAGAAGCCGGACCGGTTCCGCTCGAGGTCAGCGTCGTATTCGGTGATGTCGATAGTGCAGGACACCGGCCCGTCATAAAACAGAGAGGTCAGCGCGATCCACTGAGGAGCCAGAGTTGACATGGCTCGCAGAGGGCCCTCGCCCTCCGGAAGCGCCATCAGAGATTGGAACGAGACGACACCATCGAACTCCGACACATACCCGGTGTCGAGGTTGTAAATATCGCCGACTTCAAGGCGACATCTGTCGATTCCCTTGCTCTGAAAAAAGGCGTTGCCGCGCTCGACATTGTCGGGATTGATGTCAACACCCAGAAAAGTCGATTTCGGGTACCGCTTCGACATGTGGTAGATGTTCGCGCCTGTGCCCGAGCACAGATCCACGATTCTGAGCTCACTCTCGGGACTCACCAGGCGTTCGGTCTCGAGCCATTCGCAAAACGCAATCGTGCTTCTATAGGGTTCCCGGAACTGCCTCTCGTGATAGTCAGTGTTGACCTTGTCCCTATCGAGCCATTCTGCGGTCCGCTGTTCCATCGTGATCCTCGGCTTGTTTAACAGACACCAAACCTAGTGCGCAGATTGCACGGCCGGAGCCCTTGTTCGCGGGCAATCTCTATCACTTGACTGAGCAAAGCTTGTATTTTGCGACGGTCCCGCTCCGGGGCGGCAGGCGATAACTCATGAAGCGATACGCGGAATAGCGGAATGCTCAGTGGCAAGACTGTACTAATAACGGGTGGCACAGGGTCATTCGGGCGGCGGTTTACCCAGACTGTGCTCTCCCAATTCACTCCGAAGCGGCTCATTGTTTTCAGTCGGGACGAGCTGAAGCAGTCGGAGATGCATGCGCATTTCCCGGATGACGAGTACCCGAACATCCGCTTCTTCATCGGCGACGTGCGCGATCGAGATCGTCTCTACAGGGCCTTCGACGGCGTGGACATCGTTGTCCACGCGGCCGCACTGAAGCAGGTACCGGCTGCCGAATACAATCCGTTGGAAGCAGTGAAGACAAACGTCCTCGGCGCCGCCAACGTGATCGACGCGGCAATCGATCGCGGTGTGGAAAAGGTCATAGCGCTCAGCACCGACAAGGCGGCGAGTCCGATCAGCCTCTACGGTGCAACCAAGCTGTGCTCCGACAAGCTGTTCGTCGCGGCCAATAGCTACGTTGGAGTTCACCGCACGCGGTTCAGCGTTGTGCGCTACGGAAACGTGGTCGGAAGCCGGGGCAGCGTGATACCGCTGTTTCAGCAGCGGGCAAAAACGGGAAAACTGCCCATCACTGACGCTCGAATGACGCGCTTCTGGATCACTCTCGACCGCGGGGTTCAGTTCGTTCTACAGTGCCTCGGGGAGATGCGGGGCGGCGAGATTTTTGTGCCGAAGATTCCCAGCATGAAGCTCATCGACCTTGCGCGCGTGATCGGACCGGAGTGCGAAATGGAAATCGTGGGAAGGCGCCCCGGAGAGAAGCTCCACGAGGTGATGGTCAGCGAGGACGATGCGCAGAACACTCTGGAGTACGACGACTTTTACGCGATTCTTCCGACCGTTCGGAACTGGGGCCAGGATGAAATCCGGGAGAACCATGGCGGCCGGCCATGTCCCGAAGGCTTCCGCTACAGCAGCGAGACGAACACACGCTGGCTGACTGTTGCCGAACTGGAGCAGATAATCGATCAGGTGCGCTAGCGCTCGGGTGACCGAATGCTGCTCGTAGCGGGCGCCAGCGGGTTCCTTGGTCGCAATCTCGCGCTCGAGGCACTTGCGTCCGTGCGTCCGGTCGTTGGAGTTGTCCACCGGCATTCGGTCGAACACCCCGCGCTCGAGAGTGTCAGAGCAGATCTGACGACGCCTGCCGCAGCCAGGGTGCTTCTTAGCCGGCTCCGCCCGGCATCGGTTGTAAATTGCGCCGCCTTCGCCGATGTGGACGCATGCGAGAGCAATCCGGAGCGCGCGCGCCTGCTCAACGTGGAGCTTCCGCGATCGCTCGCGGTCGCGTGCGCAGAGCTCGGCGTAGGCCTCGTCCACATCTCGACCGATTCGGTCTTCGACGGCACGCGCGGCAGTTACGCTGAATCCGACGAGCCCGCGCCGGTGAACGTCTACGCCCGATCGAAGCTCGACGGTGAACGGGCAGTCCAAAAGGCCTTTCCGGAAGCACTCATCGTTCGCACGAACTTTATCGGCAGCTCAGGTCGCGGGACCGGTCTCGCGGACTGGGTGAGCTCGCGACTCGAAGCGGGTGAGCGCGTAGACGGCTTTGCCGATGTGGTTTTTTCTCCACTGCTGGCGAATGAGTTCGCGCGCGTCGTGCTGGCAGCGATTGATTGCGGGCTCCAGGGTCTTTACCACGCCTCTGCAGCCGACGCGTGCAGCAAGTATGACTTCGCGCGCCGGCTCGCTGCCGCGCTTGGGGTCGACAGCAGGCTGGTGAATAGTGCGTGCCTTGCTGACGCGAAACTGAGGGCGCCGCGCCCGCTGAATACTTCACTGTGCTCCGCGCGGCTCGAGGCGGCCCTTGGCCGGCAAATGCCGTCAGTCGACGACGCGATATCGGGATACGTCGGTCTCAGGACCACCGGCTTCGACAGCAGCCCTCACGAACGAAACCTGGTCAGCTAATGCCAACGCTGAGAATCGCGGAGCGTATGGTCGGTGAAGAGAACCCGACCTATTTCATCGCAGACATCGCCGCGAACCACGACGGCGATGTCGAGCGGGCCATCGCTCTCATCCACCTTGCCGCAGAGGCGGGAGCCGACGCGGCCAAGTTCCAGCATTTTCGCGCCGAGCACATCGTCAGCAAGCAGGGCTTCGAGTCGGGCCCGAAGATGTCGCACCAGAGCAAATGGAAGAA
>JBDSVO010000212.1:0-7242 GCA_039927215.1 Gemmatimonadaceae bacterium | reverse complement strand
GTCAGTCCCGAATTGGACAATGGGACAAAAACTTTTCCATACCCGGTGATCTGCTCGACCGCGCTTACCATTCCCTCAGGGAACGATCCGTGGCCCGCGATGATCGCGCGCGGCGTCTGCGGCTCGGCTTCGTTTGACTCAGACTCGACGCCGCTACTCGTCATCTTCCTGCAGGTATTCGCGGACGCTTCCCGCAGCTGCTTGCCTCATGCGCCCAATGAGACGCTCGTTGAATGCCTCTGCCGGATTGATTCCCGAGTAGCGCAGCAAGTGATTAAGCGCGATCACCTCGGCAATGACGGTGATGTTCTTTCCGGGATTGAGCGGCACCGTTATCAGCGGTACTTCGACATCCAGGATTGTCGTCGTCAGCATGTCCAGGCCAGTGCGATCAACGACGGCTTCCTGGTCCCAGTCGTCCAGGTTGACGACAACTTCGATTCGCTTCTGCTGCCGCACTGCGCGGATGCCGAAGATCGAAGGAATGTCAATGAGACCGACTCCCCGAATCTCCATGTGATGCCGCTGAAGCTCGTGGCTTCGGCCGATCAGCACGTCGTTGCCGCGCCGTGTAGTGATCACGAGATCGTCGGCGACCAGACGATGACCGCGCTCGACGAGATCCAGAACGCATTCTGATTTTCCAATTCCGCTGCGACCTGTGAAGAACAGGCCGACACCGAACACGTCAGCGAGCGAGCCGTGAAGCGTGGTCGTCGGGGCAAACTCACCTTCGAGGACGGGCTTTACGCGCCGATAAAACTCCGCGGTCTTTAGGCGTGTTCTGAGGAGGGCGACCCCCGACTTCGACGCCGCGGTGGCAAGTCCATCCGGCAGCTCCTGACCTTTCGTCACGATCACGGCGGGGAGTGCGAATGCAAAATACGCGGCGAGGATGTTGTCCCGAAAGGTTGGATCGAGGGACGCGAGGTAGGTAATCTCCGTCTCACCGAGTACCTGAAGGCGCTCGGCGACGAACCGCTCGACATAACCCGCTAACGCAAGCCCTGGACTGGAGAGATCCGCTCCTGGAATGCTACGGTCGAGGCCCCGGCCGTCCCCGAGGTCTTCGAGCTGCAGCGAATCGCCGCTGCGCTCGAGAAACTGACCGACGGTGAGAGAGCGTGTCACGCGCGAACGACTTGAGTTTCGCGTGCTGCCCTCGCGGCGCGCGCTCGAATCCCCGCCCGCCTGCGCTCTGCCGATTTACGCGCCCGGCCAAGCTTGCGGGCCTGTGCACTGAGCTTGCTGATGGCCGAACTGAGTGCGCGTCCGTAGAAGCGGTCTTCCGCGAGCGCGACGATGCTCCGCTGCCGCGGCGCATGAAGGACGATTTCAACGCGCTTCACCGGACCATCCTGCTCGAAGCGAACGATGGCGTCAACAGCGCGGGTGAGTCGCGCCGCTGCACGCTGAACGGCGAGCTCCGCGCGGCGGCGCATGCGCTCCGAGATCACTGCATGGTGCGCGTGAAAAATTATTTCCACTGGTTCCTGCCTTTCATCACGACTTCCTCGAGGTGCGAAATTGTATTGTCAGCTGACTTATCCCAGGTGAAGCCTTCGGCAAAACGCCTGCCTCCCTCACCCATCATCGTTACAAGTGAGGGGGAATTCGCGAGGGTGCGCATCGCAGCGACCATTGCCGGAATGTCGCCGTGCGGTACGAGAATCCCGGTTTCCCCATCGACAACGGAATCGCGTATCCCGGGCGAGTTGCTGGCGATGACTGGAGTTCCGCAGGCGGCTGCTTCGATGTTGCTGATTCCCCATCCTTCCTTCGGCGACGCGAGCATCGCGGCCCACGCTCGCCGGAGCAGCATGAGCTTCGTCTCTTCCGACACGAAACCGAGAAATTGAACCTGCTTATGCAGACCAAGGTCCGCCACGAGTTTTTCGAGGGGCGCTCGATGGTCACCGGTCCCTGCAATATCCAGCGTCGCGGTCCTGTCCGCGAGCGCGGCAAATGCACGGATTATCAAGTCCACGCCTTTGTACCGTTTGAGCCTTCCTATATAAACAAAGCGGGGATCTGGCGACCGAAGCGAGGAATCGGGCATCAGAGCTTCCGTATCGACGCCGTTATAGATCACCCGAATGTGACTCCGCGGGATCCCCCTCTGCACGAGATCATGAGCTGTGCTCTCGCTCACAGCCTGGAATGGAACGTCGCGGTACATCCATCCGATCTGGCGCTCCGCGAGCCAGAGCGCCGCAGCGAAAGGCGCGGCGGTCTCACGAAACGCCGTCGCTCCGAAGAGATGATGCACGAGGCCGACCAGTCGCTCTATTCCCCACAGCGGCGTATACAGCGGAGCCTTGTTCAAGTCCTCGATGACGACCTTGTACTGTCGCCACGCCAAATGCTTCCGGAAGTATCCGAATGCGAGAAACGGATAAGTGTGACGTGAGCCGATGCGGTGCACGTGAATACCGTCGAGCACAGTCTGCGGCGGCGGTTTCCCCCAGCCGCTGCACAGAAGATCGACTTCGTGACCTCGGGCGGCGAGCCTGCCGAATATCTGATGAAGGTGCAGCTCCGCTCCGCCGGCCTGCGGATTTTCGCGGTCGAGCCAGTTCAGGATGAGGATCCGCACTAGAGAACGCCGGCACGTCGCGCATAGGCATCGAGCACGCCGTTCACGAAGCGCGCGCTCGCCGTGCTCCCGAAACGCTCCGCCAGTCGCACAGCTTCCTGGATCACCACGCGCGGAGGCGTCTCTCGCCGCTCGAGCTCAGCCGCACCGAGCCGGAGCACACAACGTTCTATTGCGCCGATGCGCTCGAGACGCCAGTTGTCGGTTACATCGACGAGACCTTTGTCGAGCTCCTGATGAGAGCCGGCGACCGTCCGCACGATTGCTCCCGCAAACTTGCGCTCCTCTGGGCTGACCGCGAGGTCGTCCCACACCCTGACCGCAACTTTCGCGAGATCCTGACCAGGCCGCACATCCCACGCGTAAAGAGCCTGCAGCGCGCGTGCGCGCCCTCTCGTCTCAATTCTCATGTGTCACGTCAAAATGCTGCATTAGATCGGCCATCTCGAGGGCGGCGACAGCCGCGTCCCAGCCCTTGTTTCCGTGCACCCCACCGGCGCGCTCTTCCGCCTGCTGAACGTTGTCGCACGTCAGCAATCCGAACCCGAGGGGAATGTCCGAGTCAGTCGACGCATTCGCCAGACCGCGCGAAGCTTCGCCGGCGACATAATCGAAATGGGGAGTGTCGCCGCGAATGACAGCCCCAAGAGCGACCACGGCATCGTAGCGCTCGGTCGCCATCGCACCGCGAACAGCCAACGGGAGCTCCCACGCCCCCGGGACCCAGTAGATATCGATGTCCTCGAACGCGGTTCCGTGACGCACCAGCGCATCGAGCGCGCCATCCACGAGTGCGCGGGTGATCGGCTCATTGAATCGACTAGCGACGACCGCGATGCGCCGGCCCTGGCCGCGCGGCGTACCACTCAGCTCGGCCATTCAGGACGCGAGGAGGTGGCCTAGCTTGTCGCGCTTGGTGTCGAGGTAATCGGAATTCTCAGCCGTTGCCGGCTGAACAATCGGTACCCTGTCCTCTACGGCGAGCCCGTAACCTTCGAGACCGATGAGCTTGCGGGGGTTGTTCGTGAGCGGACGAAGCTTCTTGACGCCAACATCAAGAAGTATCTGCGCACCAATACCATAGTTGCGGAGGTCGGGCTTGAAGCCGAGCTGTTCGTTGGCTTCGACGGTGTCGGCGCCCGTGTCCTGCAGCTGGTACGCCTTCAGCTTGTTGAGAAGGCCAATGCCCCTGCCCTCCTGATCGAGGTAGACGATCACTCCGCGACCTTCGCTCGAGATCATCTCCATTGCCGTGTGAAGCTGCCAGCCGCAGTCGCAACGGAGCGAATGAAACACGTCGCCCGTGAGGCACTTCGAGTGCATCCGAACGAGCACGCTGTCGTTTGCGTTCTCCACATCGCCGAATACAAGTGCAATGTGCTCGTGGTCGTCCACGTCATTGAGATAGCCGATCACTCGCCATACGCCGACTTCTGTGGGCAGTCGCGCTTCGGCAACGCGGTGAACGAGTCGCTCTGACTTCAGCCGGTGGGCTACGAGCTGCGCAACGGTGATGAAGGTCAGCTGATGTTTCGCGGCGAATTCCTCCAGCTGCGGCCGTCGAGCGGTGGTGCCATCCTCGTTCAGAACCTCGCAGACAACTCCAGCAGGATATGCTCGGCCAAGCCTGGCGAGATCAACTGCTGCTTCAGTATGACCAACTCGCTGGAGCACTCCGCCTTCGCGCGCGCGAAGCGGAAAGATGTGGCCAGGGCGCCGGAGATCAGCTGGAACGGTGGCCGGATCGACGGCGACCTGAATTGTCTTGGCGCGATCCTGCGCGCTGACGCCCGTTGTCACGCCGAACCGGTGCGCGGCATCGATGCTCACAGTAAAAGCGGTCCGCTGCTCTTCGGTGTTCTGCTCGCTCTGCTGCGGGAGGCGAAGCTGGTCCGCGCGCTCGCCGGTAAGCGCCAGGCAGATGAGTCCGCCGGCGTTTCGAATCATGAAGTTTATGAGCTCAGGCGTTACCAGCGATGCGGCGCAGATGAGATCGCCTTCGTTTTCGCGATCCTCATCGTCCGCAACGAGGATCATCTTGCCCGCGCTGATATCGGCCACTGCCTGCTCGACCGTTCCGAATCCCATTTCTATTCCTTTTCGCCCGACCAGTCAACAGGCCGGGAGTCGAAATACGGCGCCGTGAGGCGCCGCACGTATTTGCCTATGACATCAGTCTCGACATGCACGCGACTGCCCGGTACCAGATCGCCGAGTGCACTGTGTTTCAAGGTGTATTCTATGAGCGAGACTTGCAACCGGTTGGTAGTTATCGCGTTGATGGTGAGGCTAACGCCGTCGATCGCAACCGATCCATGGGGAACAAGCCAGTCCGTCAACGACTCCGGTATGTCGATATCCACCAGCAGCGCGTCCTCGGCCTGCTGCGTGGCTACGACTGATCCGACGGCGTCGACGTGCCCCTGGACGATGTGGCCGCCGAAGCGGCCATCCGCGCGCATTGCCCGCTCCAGGTTTACGCGCTTGCCCGCGCTCCAATCAGCAATGGCGGTTCGGTCCAGCGTGGTGACGATTGCAGCAACCGTGAAGCGCCCATCGCTATTCTCGAGCACGGTGAGGCACGCTCCGTTCACGGCGATGCTTTCTCCGTCATTCAGATCGCTGAATGCCGAACGAATTTCGAGCGTGTGACCGGACGTCGTTCGCCTCACCGACTCGATAATTCCAACGTCTTCGATCAGTCCAGTGAACATCAGAGCGGAGCGGGAGAGTAGATGGTCATGACGTCATCCCCGAAGCGCTCGGTGCGAATGGCGTGAAATCGGGGCGCGTGCGCAAGATCATGTGACGCTACTCCCGAAAACGCGTTCAACGATCCGGCGCCAAACACGATTGGAGCCTGAAAGATAACCAACCGGTCCACACGTCCCTCTCCGAGAAATGATGCGGCGAGCCCTGCTCCTCCTTCGACGAGGAGTGAAGTGATCCCGCGTGCCTTGAGCTTCGACAGTGCGTCGTCGAGGCCGCGCGCCCGAATTGCCTCAACGCCGGCCTTCGCGAGATCGGCGGGAAGCCGGGCCGTGCGTGTCGTGATGAGGATGGTCGGGACTTCGCGCGCTGTCCGAGCGAGAACACTGTTGGCGCTCAGACGCGCGTGACGGTCGAATACGACGCGCACTGGTTGCACGCGCGGAGGCGGATCGAGCCGCGCAGTCAGCAGCGGATCATCCGCAATCGCGGTGGCGATTCCGATTGCGACCGCATCATGCGCTGCGCGTAACCTCTGGACCTCAGCGCGCGCCAGGGCGCCAGTGAGCCAACCGCGCGTGCGCTCGGCGTCCGCGATCGCCCCGTCGAGCGAGATGGCGAGCTTGAGCGTCACCCACGGACGATTCAGAGTAAATGAAGCGAGGAACGGCGCGTTGAGCTCACGAGCCTCGTCAGCAAGAACACCGAAATCGACGATTACGCCGCTTGATCGCAGGCCATCGGCGCCGCCGTGCGCGAGCGGATTCGGATCTTCCACTGCCGCGACCACGCGCCTGACCCGCGCAGCCAGAATCGCGTCGGTGCAAGGCGGAGTCTGACCGTGGTGATTGCACGGCTCGAGGTTCACATAGAGCGTCGCACCCCTCGCACGATCACCCGCCGCCTTGATCGCGACGACTTCTGCGTGCGCCTCGCCGGCGCGCGCGTGATGACCTTCGCTGACGACTTCGCCGTTGTTGACGAGAACGGCTCCCACCATTGGGTTGGGAGCCGTCTGACCAAGGCCGAGCTTCGCCAGCTCCAGCGCCCTGGCCATGAATACCTCGTCGGAGCGTTTCTCAGGCGAGGACGACGTTCCCGCTCCCCGCTCGAATCTCACCTATGGGCCACGCGCCGATCCCGCGCGCGTCGACCTCGCGGACGATCTGGTCGGCGTACTCCGGTGCAACAATCACGACCATTCCGATTCCCATGTTGAACACTCGGAACATTTCGTCTCGCGGAACTTCTCCGGCCTTCTCGAGCGCTTTGAAAATCGGCGGAACATCCCAGCTCGCCGTATCTACGACCGCGTCTAGATTGGTGGGCAGAGCACGGTCCAGATTGCCGGGAAGGCCGCCGCCCGTGATGTGTGCCATCGCGTGGATTTTCTCGAGCAGCGGCTTGAGGATCGAGAGATATGACCGATGGACCGTCAACAGGGCGTCGGCTACCGACTCATCGCTGTCGGGGAGAGTATCCGCGGGACGCAGCTTCATTCGCTCGGAGACAATCTTCCTCGCCAGCGAGTAGCCGTTCGTGTGAAGTCCCGAGCTCGCCAAGCCCACGAGCTGATCGCCCTCGAGGACGTTGTGCGATCCCTTGAGCTCATCTTCCTCGACGCAGCCGACAATGAATCCGGCGAGATCGTAATCGGGCGGTGTGTATATGCCGTGCATCTCCGCCGTCTCGCCGCCGACAAGCGCACATTCGTTTTCCTTGCACCCTTCCGCGATTCCCGCCACAACGTCCTCCACTACCTTCGGGTCGAGCTTGCCGAATGCGACATAGTCGAGAAAAAACAGAGGGATTGCCCCCTGAGTCAGAATATCGTTCACGCAATGATTGACGAGATCATGGCCGATGGTGGAATGCCGGCCAGCTTCGATCGCCACACGAATCTTCGTGCCCACGCCATCCGCGCTCGACACGAGCAC
>JBDSVO010000211.1:0-8608 GCA_039927215.1 Gemmatimonadaceae bacterium | reverse complement strand
GACGTCAGAGCTATCGCCACAGTGACTACGACTTCGGTGCCAACGCACGCGAAGGAATTGCAATCGATTGGCCGATTCGCTACGCCGAGATTGCGCCGTGGTACGACCTTGTCGAGAAACACGCCGGCATCTCGGGATCGGCTGAAGGAATGCCGCAATTGCCGGATGGACAATTTCTGCCGGCAATGCCGCTCAACTGCGGCGAAGAGCTGGTGGCTGGACGTCTTTCAAAGTTGTTCAACGGGCGCCGGCGCATCATTCCCGGACGCACAGCCAATCTGAGCCAGGCGCTTCCAGGGCGCGCAGCATGCCAATACAGAAACGCGTGCTGGCTCGGATGCCCGTACGGCGCCTATTTCAGCACGCAGTCCTCTACTCTTCCGGCTGCGGCGAAGACGGGAAAGCTGACCCTCAAGCCGTGGGCGATTGTCAGCGAAGTGCTTTACGACCGCGACAAGAAACGCGCGACGGGCGTGCGCGTGCTCGACGCTACCAATGATCAGACGACCGACTACACGGCGCGCGTCGTTTTCCTTTGCGCGTCGACGATCAACTCGACGTGGCTGCTCATGCGCTCTGCCACCGACGTGTGGCCCGGTGGACTCGGCAGCGCCTCAGGCGAGCTTGGACACAATCTCATGGACCACCATTTCCGCTGCGGCGCTTCGGGAAAGCTCGACGGGATGGAGGATAAATATTTTTACGGGCGGCGCCCAACGGGCTTCTACATTCCTCGCTACCGCAATCTGTTCGGCGACAAGCGAGACTACCTGCGGGGCTTTGGCTATCAGGGGAGCGCCAGCCGGGCGGGCTGGAGCCGCGCCGTCGCGGAGCTTGGGGTCGGAGGTGGATTCAAGGACGCGATGTCCGAGCCCGGCCGGTGGGAGATTGGCGCAACGGCTTTCGGCGAGATGCTCCCGAGCCACGCAAATCAGATCTCGCTCGATCCAGCGAAGAAAGACAAGTGGGGTCTTCCGGTCGTCAAGATCGACTGCGCCACCGGCGAGAATGAAGCGCTGATGCGTAAAGACATGATCAACGACATGGCCGAAATGCTCGAGCAGACTGGTGTGAAGAACGTGAACCCGTACGACAACGAGTACTTCCCGGGAATGGGAATTCACGAGATGGGCACGGCGCGCATGGGGAATGATCCGAAGTCGTCAGTCCTCAACAAGTGGAACCAGGTATGGGATGCACCAAACGTGTTCGTCACCGACGGCTCGTGCATGGTATCCGCCGCCTGCGTGAATCCTTCGCTGACTTACATGGCGCTGACCGCTCGGGCAGCGGACCACGCAGTGAGTGAGCTGAACCGCCGCAACCTCTGATCGGAGATTTGACTGATGACTGAGTATCAGGACGAGAGCGATCGTCTCGGAGGTATTGGTTTGATCGGCCGGCGCGAAGCGATCAGGCGCGTCGCGTTATTCCTTGGGGGCACTTCACTAGTCGGTGGAAGCGCGCTGCTCACCGCCTGCGAGCGGGAGCGTCCGGAGACGCCGGCGACAAGCAGCATTGGCGAGTTCACTTCTGCCGACATCGCCTATCTCGATGAGATAGCAGAGACAATTCTTCCGGAGACAAAAACGCCGGGAGCCAAGGCCGCAAAGACCGGCGCATTCATGGCTCTCATGGTCACCGACAGCTACAAGCCGGCCGACCGAAAGCTTTTCCGCGACGGCATGCTCAAGCTGGACGAGGCGAGTAAGAAGGAAACCAATACGACCTTCATGGCCGCGACGCCGCAACAGCGGCTCACACTGCTCACGAAGCTCGATAGCGAGCAAAAGGTTTACAACGACGCCCGAGACGCGGCGAAACGTAAAGCGCGCGGTCTCCCGCCTGCAAAACAGGCCGCCGAGGCGGAGGCCGAGAAGGTTCTTCCCGACCAGCGCCAGGAAATGGCGCAGGGTTCAAACGTCGGCGCCGCGGCGGCGATCACGGCGGACGCCCCGTCGCACTACTTCCGCATGATGAAGGAGCTCGCCCTCCTCGGCTACTTCACCTCGGAGATTGGCTGCACGCAAGCACAGCGGTACATAGAGTCACCCGGCCGCTTCGACCCGTGCACGGATTATCGTCCCGGCGAGAAAGCCTGGGCGCCGCACGCATAATCAATTGCTCCGGAAGTGGTTTTTCTTCCCGTGTCTGCCGTTCCTGCTTGCCGTCGACCGATCTGGCGCGCAAGCAGTCGTGTTTCAGGACGCGGCGGGCAACCGCCTGAATACGTGGACCGCGAGGAGCAGCGGCGGCGTCAAGCTGATGGGAACGTGGACCGCTACCCCCGACGAGGCAAGTGAAATACTTCACGCCCGTGAAACGGCCACTGTACCTAACCGGTATGGCGGTATCGGTAGCGCATCAGGGTAAAGGTCTTGGTCGGCTGGCAATCGAGGACGCTTGCGCTGTGGCTCGAGCATGGCCAGCCGACGCCATTCGCCTGGACGCGTATGATGCCGAGGCGGGAGCGGGCGAGTTCTACGCAAAGTGTGGCTTGCAGGAGCGGGGTCGAATCATTTACAAGACCGACCCTCTCGTTTATTACGAGCTTGTGCTTCGGTAAGCGCGGACACAACAAGTGCGGTTCATCTCTCTCACAACACACAACGAGGCTACGTAAGATGCGGTCCATCCTTCGTCTCCTCACCCTCTGCCTG
The DNA here is from genome assembly GCA_039927215.1 of Gemmatimonadaceae bacterium. Lineage (GTDB taxonomy): Bacteria > Gemmatimonadota > Gemmatimonadetes > Gemmatimonadales > Gemmatimonadaceae > UBA4720. The sequence continues at coordinate 5,948 of JBDSVO010000211.1, read as the reverse complement.
TTCGCCCCTGAACTGCTCAATGCCCAGGCAGCCGCTGACCCGCGCGTCGATCGGCTCAAGAGTGAAGTCGCGCGTGCCATCGATGCGAAGGCGAAGCTGGGCCAGCAAATGGTCGATCAGGTTTTCTCCTTCGGCGAGCTCGGGATGCAGGAGCTCGAGACGTCGAAGTATCTCACCGGCCTACTCGAGAAAAGCGGGTTCACCGTCGAGCGCGGTGTCGCCGGCATCCCCACGGCATGGGTCGCACGCTGGGGACGCGGGTCGCCGGTCATCGCGCTCGGCTCCGATATCGATGCCATCCCACAGGCGAATCAGACGCCGGGCATCGCGCGACACAAAGCGATGGTCCCTGGTGCACCCGGTCACGGCGAAGGACACAACAGCGGCGTCCCCCTGAACATCCTCGCAGCGCTGGCGGTGAAGGATGTCATGGCGCGAGAAAAAATTTCCGGGACGATCATACTCTGGCCCGGCGTTGCAGAAGAACAGCTGGGAAGCAAAGCGTACTTCGTACGTGCGGGCGTATTCAAGAACGTCGACGCGAACCTGTTCGCGCACGTCGGTGACGAATTCGGCATTTCGTGGGGCGAAGCACCGTACCTCACGCTGATCTCCGCGCTCTTCAAGTTCACTGGACAAGCCGCGCATGCTGGGGGTGCGCCGTGGCGCGGCCGGAGCGCGCTCGACGCCGTGATGGCGATGGCCAACTCCTGGGAGTATCACCGCGAGCATATGGAGCTCGCGCAGCGTTCACATTACGTCATCACCGATGGCGGCGATCAGCCCAACGTTGTGCCAAGTACGGCCGCGATATGGTTCTTCTTTCGCGAGCGCGATCCGCAGCGCGTCACGAAGATGTACGAGGATGGGAAGCAGATGGCGCGCGCCGCTGCGATGGCGACGTTCAGCACACTCGATACGGTGCAGGTCATCGGCTCGGCATGGCGGCCGCATTACAACAAGCCGATCGCAGCTGCACTGCACGCAAACGCCATGCGTGTAGGGATGCCCGCGTGGGACGAGAGCGATCAGAAAATGGCGCGCGCAGTGCAGCAGGTGATGAGCCAGCCGGACAGCGGACTCCCTACGACGGTGCCCCCGCTCCGTTCACCCGAGGAGGCGGCGAAGGCCAGCTCGGGTACCGGCAGCGACGATATCGGCGACGTGACGTGGACCATTCCGTCTGCCACCCTCATCTATCCGGCGAATATTCCCGGCACACCGGGTCACAACTGGGTCGACGGTATCGCGATGGCCACACCCATCGCGCACAAGGGCGTAATCGCGGGCGCGAAGGTGCAGGCGATGACACTGCTCGACCTCATGCTGCAGCCTGCTCTTTTGAACGACGCGAAAGACTACTTCGCCAATGTCCAGACGAAAACGGTGAAGTATCGGCCGCTGATGGCGCCGAGCGACCAGCCCGCTACGTGGTTGAACGCCGAGAAGATGGCGAGGTATCGCGACGCAATGCGAAAGTACTACTACGATCCGTCGAAGTACGGTACGTATCTCGACCAACTCGGGATCAAGTATCCGGCGATTCCAGGCGGGGCTCCGTGAGGCATGTCCTAATGGGCACGCTGATCCGCCGCGCCACCGTTCTGCTGCTGCTAGGTGTGACGCAGCTCTCTGCACAGAAGCCGCGCGCCCGCGAGCTTGGCATCGCCACTCAAATTGGCGGCACGCCAGGCCCACTCGACGCCATTACCGATGTTGCAGGCGTGGAGGTCGGCCACACGACGTTGATCCTCGGAAACGGTCGAATGATCGTGGGAAAGGGACCAGTGCGCACCGGCGTCACAGTGATTCATCCGAGGGGCAAGCGGAGCGCTGACCCGGTGTTCGGAGCGTGGTTTACGCTCAACGGCAATGGCGAGATGACCGGAACGACGTGGCTGCAGGAGTCGGGAATCCTCGAGGGGGCGATTGCGATCACGAATACGCACAGCGTTGGAGTGGTTCGCGATGCGATTCTGCAATGGCAAGTTTCCCGTCCGGGTCTCCAACCGTGGGGATTGCCAGTTGTCGCTGAGACGTACGACGGAGGACTGAACGACATCAACGGCTTCCACGTCAAACCGGAGCACGTTCTGGCTGCGCTCGACGCGGCGACATCGGGTCCCGTGCGCGAAGGTGCCGTTGGAGGCGGCACGGGGATGGTCTGTCACCAGTTCAAGGGAGGGATTGGCACCTCATCGCGGCGACTTGCCGCGAGCGCGGGTGGATACACGGTCGGCGTCCTCGTGCAATGCAACTACGGCCTTCGACCTGATCTGCGCGTCGCGGGTGTGCCGGTGGGACAGGAAATAACGGATCTCCTGCCGTGCATAGCGAGCGCCGACACGACGCTGCGACCGAGAATGCGGCGGTGCGAGGGCGCGCAGCGCACGGGAGCGTCGTCCTCCAACAACGCCGAGCAGGGCTCGATCATTGCTGTAGTCGCCACCGACGCGCCGCTCCTGCCTCATCAAATCAAACGACTCGTGACGCGTGTTGCGCTCGGCATCGGCCGCAGCGGAGGTTTCGGCGGCAATAGCTCGGGAGATATTTTCGTTGCCTTCTCCACCGCGAACCCGCGCACGGCGAACGACACGGCTGTGGCGAGAGTGGAGATGCTCCCCAATGCGCGAATGAATTCGCTTTTCTATGCTACGGTCCAGGCCACCGAGGAGGCGATCGTCAACACACTTCTTGCAGCCGAGACGATGACGGGAGCTGACGACCTTCGTGTCTACGCACTACCTCGGGATCGTTTGATGGCCGCGATGCGGAAGTACGGGCGCTAGGAGTCAACCAAAGAAGGGGTGCACACAGGCGCAGCGGTACATCGAGTCGCCGGGCCGATTCGACCCCTGCACCGATTATCGTCCCGGCGAGAAAGCCTGGGCGCCGCACGCCTGATCGTCGTTCGCAGGCATCTGTTTTCGTGATCGCTCTCGCGTGATGAGGTGAAGGTCGCCGAACTCGTGCCATAGGTAGCGCTCGCTCAGCGCAGCTTCGTAGGCGTGTGTCAGGTGCTCGCGTCCGGCGAGCGCCTCGAGCATCGACAGGTGCGATGCCTTTGGCTCGTGCAATCCTGTAAGAATTGCATCGACAACGCGAAGCCCGCGCTCCGGCGTTATCACGAGGTCAGTCCATCCATGACGGCTCTCGACTTGACCATCGGCGGTGGCGACACTCTCGAGAGCGCGCACCACCGTTGTTCCGACCGCAACGATCCGCGCGCCACGCGAGCGCGCTGAATTAACTGCAACCGCCGTTGCTCGAGGCACACGATACCGCTCGGGATACGGCGGCTCATCCGCCTCGAGACTGGATACACCCGTGTGCAGCACCAGCGGCGCAATTCGCACGCCTTTACGCGAGAGACGCTCCACAATCTCGTGGGTGAACGCCCGTCCCGCCGATGGCATTTCCGCACTTCCGGACTCGGCCGAGAAGATTGTCTGGTAGTACGAGAGCGGCCACGGCTTTCGCACATACGAATACCGAATCGGCATTCCGTAACGCGCGGTGAACGTTACCGAATGATCCGGCAACGTAAGCTCCGCTATCCAAAGTCTTGTGCGCCCGCCTGTGTACGCACTCGGGTCTGGCAAATATGGCTCGATGAGTTCCGCCGTAGCGTTTGCAGGAAGACGAACGAGGTCGCCGGCTTCCGCGTCCAACAACGGGCTGGTTCCCTTCTCTGCGTACTGTCTTAGCTCGACAACCCACTTGTTCTCAGAGAGGGGTGCGGAAAGATGCAAGACGACATCGCTCACGCTTCCGTCGCCGGACTCGCGTTCCGCTTCCAGAGCAGCGTTGACTGTCGCACTCGTGTTGACAACGACCAAATCGCCGGGATCGAGAAAATCGGGGAAATCGAAGAAGCGTGTGTGCCTGATCGAGTCATCCTCGATGCACGACACCATCAGGCGCACTTGATCCCGCGCAAGCCCGCGAATCTCCGGCGGCTCGTGCGCCGCAAGCTCGTCGGAGACCTGGAATTCCATCGCCGCTTCGGCCGTGATCATGCCGCTTCTGCTTCTGCTGTCTCGAGCGCCGAGGCCACGTAGCGGCCGCTGGGCAGATCGGACTCGAGAAGAGTGATGAAGGCCGGAACGCGAACCTCGGGCAGCGGGCGATCGCTGATGTCCTCGCCCGGAAATGCAGCCTGATGCATGTCGGTCCGCAGATCACCGGGATCGACCCAGTACACTCTCATGGAAGTGTTCTCCGCGGCGAGCACGGAGGACAGCTGCTCGAGCGCGGCTTTGCTCGCACCGTAACCACCCCAGCCTGTGTAGGCATTCACGCCTGCGTCGCTCGTCACGTTGATAATTCGTGCCCCAGGCTTGAGTTCGTCGCGCACGGCCTGCAGCACACCGAGTGGAGCGACAACGTTCGCTTCGAACACCGAGGTGAGAACGTCGAGCGGATAGTCAAGGAGTTCGGGCTGCGGGCTCGGGCCAAGTGCGCCTGCGTTGTTGATGACTGCATCCAGCCCTGCGTGTCCCCGTGCGAGAACAGCCAATGCAGCCCGGTGCGGCGGATCGGTGACGTCGCCGGCGATGGCCGCGACGTGCGTGCGCGCTGCAAGCTCATTGCGCACGGCGCCAAGGCGTTCGGCGTCGCGGGCTGTGAGGATGAGGTTCCACCCGCGTTCGGCGAGCCCCCGCGCGAGCGCGAGTCCCAGGCCGCGCGATGCCCCGGTGATGAGTACGGTTCTTTCCCTGAAGCGGTCTTTCACGTTTGCCTCCCTGTTGGTCACTGGTCGAATCGCAATGTACAAGTTCAAGTGAACTTGAAGTCAAGGGCTGGAATTGGTACATTGGAAGACATGGACGACTTGCTTCTCATCGGCGACGTGGCTCGCCGCAGCGGCGTCGCTGCCTCCGCGCTTCGCTTCTACGAGGAGCGCGGCCTCATCACGTCAGAACGAACCGGTGGAGGCCAGCGACGTTATCAGAGGGCTGTCCTCAGGCGGATTGCATTCATTGTTTTTGCGCAGCGCGTTGGACTTACGCTCGACGAGATCGGAACCGAGCTGGGAAAGCTTCCGCCGCATCGTGCTCCGACGGGACGCGACTGGTCGCGACTCTCAAAAACGTGGACGTCGCGAATCGACGAGCGGATCGGGGAGCTCGAGCGGCTGAGGGCGGGGCTTACGCAGTGCATTGGCTGCGGGTGTCTGTCACTCGACCGTTGCCAGCTGTCGAATCCCGGCGACTGGGCCGGCCGACTCGGCCCCGGACCGCGCTACTGGATCGGAGATCGGCCCAGCAGGAGGTAGACTGCCGCCGAAAAGGAGCGAGCGGCCTTCGGATATTTCACAAGAATTGGGTCGGGCAAACGTACTGTATAAAGTGCCACTCCCCGAACCTGCCGAGGAACCATGCGAACCTACGTAATGACCACAGGGGTAATTTTTGCGTTGCTTGTCGTAGCTCACGTCTGGCGATTGTTCGCCGAATCGGCGAGCCTCGCCACCGACCCGTTCTACATCCTCATCACTCTCGCTGCCGGGCTGCTCAGCGTCTGGGCTTTACTGCTGCTTCGCCGGTAGTACAATCTCGCCGGGAGTTGCGGCGGCCAATCCTGCGGTCGCGCTCGCTGGGACTGTAGTGTTCTTACTCGGCGTCTTCGCGCCTGCTCGTTGGCTGACTCACGGTCGTTCCTGTGGATTGGCGCCGTGTATTTCCTTTTTTGGGGTCTTCTCCCCGATCGAGTGGGTGATTTGGGGACAAACCCGTCCAGTGGCGTGTCATGAGTTTACCGCTGTTCCGTTACCGCTTACCAGTGATTGACCGACTCCGAACCCGAGAAAGTCCTTCACGGTAAACGGGCAACGGTATGACGGGACACTCACAACGCGCCACCGACCGGGTTTTCTCTTCAAATCACCCACTCGATCGGGAGAAGACCTCATTTTGAAGGCTTCGGGACCTCGCTCATGAGCCCGA
>JBDSVO010000210.1:0-14939 GCA_039927215.1 Gemmatimonadaceae bacterium | reverse complement strand
AACGCCATGATCTCGCCGTGCAGCACACAGTTGTTGTACCGCACGACGCTGTTCATGCCCACGGCAACCACGTGTCCTGACTGTCGCTCGAAGATCGCGGCGCCGAACGGACCGCCGGTGCCGCGCTCGACGTTTGTGCGCGAGACGGCGATCGCGAGGCGCATTCTATCCTCATCGCTCGCGTAGGCGCGGCTCCAGTCGACAACGTTGTCGACCCAGTCTGGGTACTCTACCCTCACCACCGGGTGGTCTGCGTGCTGAGACATTTGCCCGATAAGCTAACCCCAAACAAAGAACCCGAAGCCCGTAACCCGTACCTGTTGGCTGTTCCCCGGTTTCGCCGTTGTCCGCACGCCGTCGCCCTGTCTGTCACCTGCTGACCGGTGGCCGAAAATTCGCTCAGGTTTGGCGGGGAGCGGGCAGCGGGGCTCGGGAAACGGCGAGCGGAAAACGGCGAGCGCGAAACGGCCAACGGGTACGGATAGCACGTAACAGGTCAGTTCAGGCAAGAGGTCAGTTATGGAACTTGGTATTTACACGTTTGCCGAGACGGATCCGAATGCGGGAGCCGATCGGGGCGCAATAGCAGCGCAGCGCCTTCGCGATCTCCTCGAGGAAATCGAGCTGGCGGATCAGCTCGGCCTCGAGGTGTTCGGCGTCGGCGAGCACCACCGGCCTGATTACGTCGTCTCCTCTCCCGCAGTGGTCCTCGCCGCCGCGGCCGCGCGCACGAAGACAATTCGACTGACCAGTGCCGTCACAGTGTTGAGCTCTGACGATCCCGTGCGCGTGTTCCAGGATTTCGCGACGCTCGACCTCCTCTCGAATGGACGAGCCGAGATAATGGCGGGGCGCGGGTCGTTCATCGAGTCGTTTCCGCTTTTCGGCTACGACCTCGAGCATTACGACGAGCTCTTCGAAGAGAAGCTCGAGCTACTTCTTCTGCTTCGCGAGAAAGAGCGCGTCACATGGAAAGGCCGCCACCGCGAGGCGCTCAATAACCTGGGCGTCTATCCGCGGCCGCTGCAGAATTCGCTGCCCGTGTGGATTGCAGTCGGTGGTACGCCCCAGTCCGTGGTTCGCGCGGGTACACTTGGACTGCCGATGGCGCTTGCCATCATCGGCGGCGAGCCGGCGCGTTTCGTCCCGATGGTTGATCTCTATCGTGAATCCGCCACGCGAGCTGGACACGATCCAGCCAAGCTGCCCGTGAGCATCAACTCGCACGGCTACATCGCCGACAACTCGCAGCAGGCGGCCGACGAGGCGTACCCCGCCTACGCAGAGGTCATGTCGAGAATCGGACGTGAGCGAGGATGGCCGCCCCTCACGCGAGGGCGGTTCGAGGCGGACCGGTCGCGCCGTGGTGCCGTGCTCGTCGGTAGCCCACAGGAAGTGATCGACAAAATCCTCGCCGAGTACGAGCTGTTCAACAATCAACGATTCCTGATTCAGTTCAGCATTGGGCCGATGCCGCATGCGAAGATCATGCGGTCAATCGAATTGTTCGGGACTCGGGTCGCGCCCGTTGTCAGAAAGAGCGTTGACCCGGCGTAAGACACGAAAAACTGCACCGCTGTAGGGCTCCAGCCACCAGCGTGTGCAGTTCTGCGGATTTGACGGTAAACGACAGAAGATGCGCGGCGAATGGCATACCGTCGCAGGGATGCGTCCGATAGCTTCGAGGGTATGGATGCGCTCGGCCCGATCGGGGTCGGGCTCAAGCGTACCGTCGAGGCGGCGGAGCGGCTGCCGGGAGGATGCTCATGCGCAAGCTTGGTGTTCTGGGGTTGCTACTTTCTTTCGCTATCGTGCCGATCGGATTGTCGTGCAGCGGAGGCGGAGGCGGCATCGTTTCGCCCCCACCGCCGCCCCCGCCGCCGCCGCCTCCACCTGGCGGAGGCAACACATGCGCGGCTGGGACCATCTGCATGCGAGGGATCAGTTTCGACCCGTCCGAGCTGAACGTGACGAAGGGCGCCGCAATCACGTTTCAGAACAACTCCGGTGTCGTACATGACGTGGTGTTCGATGCACCTCTTGATCCGGCAATAACGAATATCGGTGTCATCAATTCGGGCTCGACCACAATTCGTACCTTCGGCACCTCCGGCACCTGGAACTTCCATTGCACCCTTCACGGGGGAATGGTAGGGAAAGTCATCGTTCCGTAGCTGTAGATCCTTCGCCCTGAGTCGGCGCGGAAATCACCGCCGGGTCAGGTAAACGGCTCGCCGTCCAGTCCTGGCGGAATCGTGATGCCCAGTGCTCTGAGAGCGCTGGGCATCACGTCTACTGTCCTTCGTGGAAGTCCGGCTACAGGCTTGTTCACGAGCAGAGGCACCAGCATGTGCTCGCGGTGCAGCGCTCCGTGCGACGAGACATGAGGGATGGGCTCGTATCGCGCGCGGAAATCCCAGTCCCTCGTCGCGGAGAGAATGATCTCTCCTGACCGTGCCGATCCTGCGAGATGTGCGATCTGAACGAGTGCATCCGGATAATCGCTCGCGATCGTGGCTTCGTACGCCTGCGCATTGTCGAGATTCCGTTGCGGTCCAATCCGCAGAGGATCGCCCGTCAGCGGCTCATACGAGATCCTGTCTCCGACTCCTCCGGGGGGATCTGAGGCACTATCCGCTTCGACACGGAGAGAGGAGACATTCCAGCTGAGCCGTGCAAAGCCGTGCTCCCTCGAGTGGATTTCACACCCGCGCGGTGACGTCGGGAGAATCATCAAATCCACCGACGGACGCGAAAGAAGCAGCTCGGCCAGGTCGTTCCAGCTTGAATCGCGCGACGGCCACCACGGCCGCTCCCGTTTCTGCAAATCGAGGTAGATGTGCGCCATGGCATTTCCACTCACCATGACGGCGACCTGGGCGGCCGACGAATAGACCCACGGATGCGCGATCACGCGAGATCCGCTTGCACGAATCAGCCCCGCAAGATTTTCGTGCTGGCGCACCGGCGAATGCCCGTGGTCGCTCACAATCCATAGGTGCATGTCTTCCCATCTTCCCATTCGCTCGGCGTCGCGCCTTATCTCGGCCGCAGTCTCGTCGACGATGCGCATGGCCTCACCAACGATTGGCGCGTCATGTCCGGCGGAATGCGATGTCTTGTCGATCCCGATCAACGCGGCGAACACGAATTCCGGCTGCTTTGCACGAATCTGCTCGGCGACCTCGTTTCCAATGTCGCGGTCGATCGCCAGCCAACCGCTCACGTTCCCGCGGAAATGCGTACGCGCCGTGCGCGCGACGAATCTCAGTCCGCGTCCGATGCGATCCTGCTTCGACAGTCCTCTGCCAATGACGTTGAGCGCAGCGATGCTCGAAGGAACCAGCTCGAAGATCGTCGGGGCGTTCGGGTCGAGGTCGCGGTCGACGAGGCGCATCTCAGGTCCGACGTAGCTGCGCGAATTTCCCGGCAGGCGCGCGGCAGACCGCGAGCGATCGTACCAGCGCAACCCGGGGAGTCCGACAGGCCCCGGGTATCGTCCCATGAGAAACGGAGTGTACGCGGGACCGGTAACCGATGGAAACGCGGAGGTGATCGTGTGGAATCCGCCTTCGTCCCGCATCTCTCTGAGGGCTGGCAGCAACCCGCTATCGATCGCGTTCGCCATTTTGTCGGGGCGCGCGCCGTCCGCGACGAGGACAACTACTGACATCTCTTGCGAGTCTGATATTTGCGCAGAGCTTGTCCTTCGTTAGTTGTGCTCACACCAGCCGAATTCCTCAATGGCGAAGAAAAAGAAAGGTACCGCGGGCAAGCCTGCCCGGTCCCGCGTTATAACAAAGCCGGCCCGGACGCCCAGCGGGAAGCGCTTCAACCCTGAGATGCACGAATCGGCCGAGAAGGCGGCCCGGGCAGGCGTCAAAGAGCGAACCGAGGAAGGCCACATCATGGCCGGACGGACTCCACCGTCTCGCGTGACGGATGCGAGGCAGGCGGGCGCGACCCGCGTGGTTGACGACGCAATAAGGGATTACGAAGAGCCGATCACGGAGGACGAAAAGCTTCTTCAGTCCCCTCCGCCGGGCGAGAGCTTCACGAAGAGTGACCCCTGGCGGGTGATGCGGATAACCGCCGAATTCGTCGAAGGCTTCGACACACTCGCGACCGTCGAGAGAGGAGTGACGATATTCGGCTCGGCGCGGATTTCACCCGATGATCCGCACTACGCGGCCGCGCAGGAAGTGGCACGCATTCTCGCCGAGAACGGATTTGCCATTATTACCGGCGCCGGCCCGGGGATCATGGAGGCCGCGAACAAGGGGGCGCGCCAAGGTGGTGGTCGATCGATTGGGTGCAACATCGAGCTGCCCTTCGAGCAGGGCGCGAATCCGTACGTCGATACGCTGGTGCAGTTCCGATACTTCTTCGTGCGGAAGACGATGTTCATCAAGTACTCGGTGGCATTCATCATCTTCCCAGGCGGCTTCGGCACTCTCGACGAATTGTTCGAAGCGGTGACTCTGATTCAGACCGGGAAGATCTACCAGTTCCCGGTGATTCTATTCGGCCGCCGCTACTGGGCCGGCTTGCTTCGCTGGCTTCAGGCGCGCGTGCTGGAGGAGAGAAAGATCGGGCCGGGAGACATCGATCTGATGGTGTTGACCGACGATCCGGTTGAAGCGGCGAACACGGTCATCAGGGCACACGAAACTCAGAGGCGGAAATACGAGCGCCGTGTGGGACACAACCGGCGCGCGACCGACAAGTAGCGCGCGCATCCGACAAGGAGGTCGCGAGGCCGAGAAGGTGGACTCGCACCCACGCCAGGGCGGGCGGATTGCGGCTGTTGCGATGACTGTCTAGCTTGCTATATCACGAGCGTCGTTCCCCAGACGGGGATCGGCGCTCGAATTGTTTGTCCTAGTCATGACCAGCGGTATCCACCCATGATTGAACACCTAAAAGCCACACTCGGCGCCGAAGTCGAGAAGCTCCAGCACGAGCTGAACGTCGTGCTTCCTCGCGAGATCCGCCGAGCAGTCGAAATGGGCGACCTGCGTGAGAACAGCGAGTACAAGGCGGCGCTGGAACGGCAACAGCTCGTGCAGGCGCGGCTGGGCCAACTTCGCCAGCGGCTGAGCAAGCTGTCGAGCATCGACATCAGCCAGATTCCGGCCGACAGGGTGGGCCTTGGATCGCAAGTTGTCGTCAAGGACGAAACGACGGGTGAGAAGGAGCGCTACAGCCTCGTCTTCGGCGACTCCATGGACTTCGAGGATGGCCACGTCAGCATGTCGTCACCGATTGGACTCTCACTCGTTGGGAAGGCCGTGGGCGAGACGACGATCCTCCGGCTTCCCGCAAAAACCAGGAAGCTGAAGATCGTTGAGCTCAAAACGATCCACGAGGGCTGACGTAGTGCGCGAGCCGTCGCGTAGTGGTCGATTCCCCATGGACTGGCGCCATCCGGGAAGACGCTTCCTCCTGCACTCGCGCCTTCAGCGTGGTCGCGTCTACCAGTGGCTTCGGTCGCCCGCCCCGAATACTCGCGCAACTTCCCCGACGTAAGCCTCGACCTGCACGCGCTTTGCGGAATCGCTCCATCGCGCTGCTGCAGCGATCGCATCGACGATTCGCGGCGCAGCTCTCACGCCATGGTCCGCAAGCTCGAACGCCACTCGTGTCCGACGCGTGAGAAGATCGCTCAGCGTCAGCGCCATTTCGTGCTTTATCGCGTAGACCAGATCACCGACTGTGTAAGAAAGCTCGGGCACAAGTCGCTCAGCGAGCGCAGGATCCGCCGCTGCCATCGCCGCAACTCGCTCGGCCCGGTCATTCCCGGGAAGCTCGACCTCGGCCGTCTTGCACGGAGACGACTTTCTCCCGAGCTCGAGCTCGACCTGGCTCACGATCTGTTGCGCCATCGCTCGGTAGGTCGTGAGCTTCCCGCCGCTCACTGTCATCATTCCCGCACCGTTCTGCGTGATCCTATGCTCGCGCGAAACATCGGACGGCTTCCTGTCAGGTTCCCAGTCGGCCAGAGGACGAATTCCCGCCCACGCGCTCACGATGTCGGCGTCGGTAAGGTGCGCGTCAGGGAAGTAAGCGGCAGCCGCATTCAGCAAATACTCGGTATCCGCGGCCGAGGCCCGCACTTCGTCGGGTGATTCGCTGGTCCAGGTGTCTGTCGTGCCGACGATCGTCAGCGGTCCCGCGGGCAGCACGAACATCACGCGCCCGTCATCAGGTGATGTTATCGTAACCGCGCCGCGATTGCCGACGCGATCTTTCGGCAGCGCAATATGAACGCCTTTGCTGCCGCGACGCTGCAGGCGGTGTTGCGGCCAGCGACGCTCGAGGTTGAGCCTCCACGGCCCTGTAGCATTCACGAGCACGCGCGTGCGCACGTCCGACACCATCTCGGAAGGTCCGTCACGTACCTTCACCAGCCACTCGTCGCGCTCTCGCGAGATTGGTCTGAGCGCTTCGGTATGATTGAGCGTTACTGCGTCGTGCTCCTGTGCGCTCAGAATATTCGCCAGCGTCAGTCTGCTGTCGTCGGTGCTCGCGTCGGTATAGCCAGCGCCGCCTTTGAGCTCACGGCGCTGCAGGAGCGGCTCGCGCTCGCCAATCCCCTCGGCGGAATACATCCTGGGAAGCCGGTAATGACCGGCGAGCATGTTGTATACGCCGAGCGCGGCGCGCAGCTTCGTTCGAGAGATTCTGGCACCGCGGTACACTGGCCACGTGAATTCGAGCGGCTTCACGAGATGCGGAGCGATTCGCAGGAGAGTCTCTCGCTCGCGCACGGATTCTCGCACCATTCGAATCTGGCCGTGCTCGAGATAACGGATGCCGCCGTGAACGAGCCGCGACGATCTGCTGGACGTTCCGCCCGCAAAATCGTCCTTCTCGACAAGCGCCACTTCGAGCCCCCGCATTGCGGCGTCGCGTGCGACGCCCGCGCCGGTGATTCCACCACCAATCACCAGAACGTCGAAAATGCGTCCCTCCAGGGTGGCGCGCATCCTAGAAAGTAACCCCGACGCCGTCTAACTTCCCGAGTAATGCCGAGCTTCGGAAATGGACGTCGAGTTGCCATCGTAGCGGGGGTTCGAACCCCGTTTACGAGAGCAGGAACGGCGTTCAAGTCCATTTCTGCAATCGACCTCGGAAAGCTCTGTGTGGCCGAGCTGATCCAGAGATCGAACCTGAGTGGAAAAGAAGTCCAGGCCATCGTTTTCGGGACGGTCATCCCTTCGGTCGTGGCCCCCAACATCGCGCGCGAGATCTCGCTGATGCCTCTCCTTCCAAAAGGCGTGCAGGCGTTCAGTGTTAGCCGCGCGTGCGCATCCGCAAACCAGGCGATCACGGATGCGGCCGATCAGATCGCGCTGGGGCACATCGACGTCGCGATTGCCGGCGGGGCGGAATCGCTCTCCAACGTCCCGATTCTCCACTCGCAGGGGTTCGCGGAGGCCCTGGTGAAAGCGTCGAAGGCGAAGAGTCTGGGCGGGCGCGTGAAAGCGCTGGCGGCGATTCGTCCCCGCGACCTCGTTCCGATAACTCCCGCCATCGCCGAGCCGTCCACCGGCGAGAGCATGGGACAGTCGGCCGAGAAGATGGCGAAGATCAATCACATCCCGCGTGAGGAGCAGGATCAGTTTGCATTGCGCTCGCACCGGCTGGCAGCAGCCGGCACCGCCGACGGCCGCCTCACGCGCGAGATCATGACGGTCTACGTTCCGCCTCGTTTCGAGAGCGTTGTCTCGTCGGACAACGGAATTCGATCCGACACGAGCTATGAGCAGCTGTCTCAGCTCAAGCCCGTGTTCGACAGGCGCTACGGAAGCGTGACGGCGGGGAATTCATCGCCTCTCACGGACGGCGGAGCCTGCGTTCTCCTCATGAGCGAGGAGAAAGCGAATTCCATGGGATACCGGCCGCTCGGCTTCATACGATCGTATGCGTACGCCGCGCTCGACCCGGGTGAGCAGCTTCTTCAGGCTCCGGTTCTCGCTGCGCCGGTCGCGCTCGCGCGCGCTGGGCTGACGCTCAGAGACATCGATCTCGTGGAGATGCACGAAGCATTTGCCGCGCAGGTGCTCTCGAATCTTCGGGGCTTCGAGTCGAAATCGTGGGCGGAGCGAGCTGGGTTTTCGGAGCCGGTTGGCGCGGTTGATCAGGCACGTCTCAACGTGATGGGCGGATCGATTGCGATCGGACACCCCTTCGGCGCGACGGGGTCACGCATAACCGTGACGCTTCTCAACGAGCTCGAGCGCAGAGATGGACAATTCGGATTGATGACTGTCTGTGCCGCCGGCGGAATGGGCTTCGCGATGGTTCTCGAGCGAGGCGATTGATGACATCGCCGTACGCGCTCACTACAGAGATTCAGGATGGCGTAGCGGTTATCACGATCGATCTCCCCAACGAGCCCGTCAACAAATTCAATCGCGCGGTAAAGGATGAGTTCATCGCGCTCTTCGATCGGCTGGAGCGGGACCTCAACATTCACGCAGCGGTGCTTCTCAGCGGGAAGCGCGACAGCTGGATTGCCGGCGCGGACATAGACGAATTTCTCGAGGTGAAGACCGCCGCCGACGCGGAGCGGATGAGCCACGACGGCCAGCTTCTCCTCGATTCCGTCGAGAGGATGCGCACACCTCTCGTCTGCGCGATTCACGGCGCGTGCCTCGGCGGAGCGCTGGAGCTGGCAACAGCATCGGCGTACCGCATCGCGACTGATCATCCGAAAACGATCCTCGCGCTACCGGAAGTTCAGCTCGGACTTATTCCCGGCGCAGGCGGAACGCAGCGGCTGCCGAGGCTGATTGGTGTGCGCGCGGCGCTGGACATGATTCTCACCGGAAAGAATGTCCGCGCGAAAAAGGCGTTTCAGATCGGATTGATCGACGAGCTCGTTCATCCCGCAATTCTGCGCGACATCGCGGTGAGCCGGGCGCGTGACATCGCCGAAGGCCGGAGAAAGCACGAGGCGCATCGGGGCGGAGTTACAGGCATTCTGCTCGATGAGAATCCCGCGGGCCGACGGATAGTTCTCAAGAAGGCGCGGGAGGAGACGCTCAAGAAGACACACGGGCATTATCCGGCGCCGCTCGCCGCAATCGAGGCCGTCGCTGCGGGTTACAGCGGCGGCACGGGGCAGGGGCACCGCGTGGAGTCGCGTCTCTTTGGGGAGATGGCCGCAACCCCCGTCTCGAAAGAGCTCATCTATCTCTTTTACGCGACGACTGCACTGAAGAAGGATCCGGGAGTGACCACGACGGCCGGTCAGGAAGCGCCGGCAACCAAGCCGGTCGAGAAGCTGGGCATTCTCGGCGCGGGGTTCATGGGATCGGGCATAGCGTCCGTCGCAGTCCAGCAGGGAACTCTGGTGCGAATGCGCGATGCCGACCATGGACGCGTAGCGAAAGGGCTTGCCGCGGTGCGCGACGTTCTCAAGGAGCGACTCACGCGCAAGCAAATCACGCGCGTGGAATTCGCGGACATGATGGCACTCGTCGGCGGTACGATAGACTACTCCGGTTTTGCCAACGTCGATCTTGTAATCGAGGCAGTCTTCGAGGATCTGAACGTCAAGCACGAAGTTCTGCGCGAAGTGGAGGTGGTTCTGAAGCCAGACGCGATCTTCGCGTCAAATACCAGCACCATTCCTATCGAGGAGATTGCGACAGCGTCATCGCGGCCCGGTCACGTGCTCGGGATGCATTTCTTCTCGCCGGTGCACAAGATGCCGCTGCTCGAGGTGATAACCGGGCCGCAAACCGACCGCGATGTCACAGCCACCGCCGTCGCATTCGGAAAGAAGCTCGGCAAGACCGTGATCGTTGTGAACGATGGTCCCGGATTTTACGTCAATCGCATTCTCACTCCGTACATCAACGAAGCAGCGCGCCTGCTCGATCAGGGAGCATCGATTGAAGCGGTCGATCGCGCGCTCGTGGATTTTGGATTTCCTGTCGGACCGATAACGCTCGTTGACGAAGTGGGGCTCGATGTGGCGTCGAAGGCGGGGAAGATCATGCATGATGCGTTCGGCGAGCGCTTCGCTCCCTCGCAATCGGTGCAGGCGGTCGTTGGCTCGGGACGATACGGCCGAAAGTCGAAGAAGGGCTTCTATCTCTACGACGAAGAAGGAAAGAAGGGAGAGGTGGACCAGTCAGTGTATCCTCTCCTCACGCCGGCCGCGCGTGAGGTGCCTCCGTCGAGCGGCGCTGCACCTGGCGTGCGCTCGGACTTTTCGGCTGCGGAGATTCAACAGCGCACAATCCTCCCGATGCTGAACGAAGCGGCCAGGTGCCTCGACGAGGGTGTGATCCGCTCTCCGCGCGACGGGGACGTAGGCGCCGTCTTCGGATTCGGATTCCCGCCTTTCCGGGGCGGACCGTTTCGCTACATGGACTCGCTCGGACTCGCGGAAGTAGTCCGCCAGCTGGAGGAGCTCAACGACCGCTTTCCGGGTCGCTTCGCACCGGCCGAGCTGCTCCTTGGAATGGCGCGGCGCAAGGACACGTTCCACGAGCCGTCGTGAAGCCTGGCAGCGCGATCATTCCGATAGTGTTGCTGGCCACAGCTTGCATGACCCGCGGGGCAACGGTGAATACAGCGGCGGGTCAGTCAGCGAATGCCGTGGTGCCGGCGACGGCCGGACCTCGGACACGCGCTGAGCTTACCGACTACAAGGAGACGTCACGTTATGCGGATGTCGTCGCGTTTCTCGATTCGCTCCGGGGGCGCCCCGAGCTTTCTTTTAATTCACTGGGCAAGAGCACCGAGGGTCGCGACATCCCGTATGTGGTTGCATCACGTCCGCGCGTGTCTACGCCAGCCGAAGCGCGTCGGCTCGGACGGCCCATCATCTACGTGCAGGGCAACATCCACGCTGGAGAGGTGGAAGGAAAAGAGGCGCTGCTCGCGCTCGTGCGAAATCTGACGTCTTCGCCCTCCAACGTCCTCGACTCGATAATCCTCATCGCGGTGCCGATCTACAACGCGGACGGCAATGAGAAGTTCGGGCCGCAGGACAGGAACAGAGGATCGCAGAACGGACCGGAGATGGTTGGGCAGCGTGCGAACGGTCAGGGACTCGATCTCAATCGTGATTATGTAAAGCTCGAGGCGCCCGAGACGCGCGGCGCGGTCGCGTTGTTCAATGCCTGGGATCCGCACGTCTTCGTGGACCTTCATACGACCGACGGGAGCTACCACGGCTACGCACTGACCTATGCGGGACCGCTCAACCCCGCGGCGCCGCTGGGCGCTTTCACCCGCGACTTCGTGCTTCCTGCTCTTCGAACGCGAATGCAGCAGCGCCATGGCTTCGCGACATTCGACTATGGCGATTTCATCTCCGATGACACGCTCTCGCGGGGCTGGGCGACCTTTGGGCCACAGCCACGTTACGGGACGAATTATTACGGGCTGCGTGGACACATCTCGATCTTGAGCGAAGCGTATTCCCACGATTCGTTCAAGCGGCGCGTTGCATCGACCTATGCGTTCGTGCAGGAAATTCTTTCGCTCATGGCGGAGAACTCGGAGACCGTCCGCAAGCTCACTTCTGCCGCGGCCAGTCAGCCCACGCGTTGGAACCGGCCAGGCCAGCTGACCTCACCGGTCCCGATCCGCTCGGAGGCTATCCCCCGTCGCGATTCCGTTGAGGTTGTCGCTGAGGCGATGGAGCGGCTCAACGACTCGAGCCGCACGGAAGCGGGAGTGCCAAAGGGTCTCCGCCGAACCGGCCGGTTCACGCCCGTGAGGATGCCCGTTTACGACATCTACCGGCCAACGCTTGTGGCATCGCCACCGATTGCGTACGCGCTTGTTCCGAGTGACATGCACGCGGTGCGGATTCTGGGACTGCACGGGGTGACGATTGATTCGCTGACGGCGACACGCGTCGCGCGAGCGGAGACTTTCGTCGCCGATAGTGCGATAACGTCCGCGCGCCCGTTCCAGGGGCATCGGGAGCTGCGCGTCGTCGGACGGTGGATTAGCGAGCGCCGCGAGATTCCCGCGGGTTCGTACATCATCCCGACTAATCAGCCACTGGGTTCGATTATTATCTACCTGCTCGAGCCGCGGAGCGATGACGGGCTCGTCACCTGGAATTTCTTCGACAACGCTTTTCGCGCCGGCGCCGCGTATCCCGTTCTGCGAGTGATGAGCGATCTACGCCCGACGTCCAGCACCGGCTCGGGCAACAGATAGATGCTTCGCAGCGCCCTTCTCTACCTCTCCAGTCAACCCAAAGTTTTCAGCTTCGTACGCCACAACCGCATGGCAAAAGGATTCGCCTCGCGGTTCGTCGCCGGCGAGACCATGGACTCCGCGCTCGCCGCCGTGAAGACGCTGAACAACAAGGGAATCACCGCCTCACTCGACTTCCTCGGCGAGAGTGTCCGCAACGAGAAAGAGGCACGTGACTCCGCGCGCCAGTACAAGCACCTGCTCGATCGAATCAAGGAGAGCCGCCTCGACGCCAACGTCTCGGTGAAGCTCACGGCGATGGGGCTCGATCTCGGCGAAGACCTTTGCGCTGCCAACATGCAGGAGATACTTGAGTGCGCGAGGAAGCACGAGACTTTCGTCCGCATCGACATGGAAGGAAGCGACTACACACAAAAGACACTCGACATGTTCTACAACCGGCTATTTCCGTCGTACAGGGGAAATGTCGGACTCGTTATTCAGAGTTATCTCTACCGGGCATTTCAGGACGTGAAGGAGGCAAACGCGGCCGGCGCGCGTGTGCGGCTCTGCAAGGGGGCGTACAAGGAGCCCGCATCGGTCGCGTATCCTGACAAGTCCGACGTCGACGATTCATACCTCCGCTGCATTCGGGCGTTGCTGCTCGACGGCAATTATCCCGGTATCGCAACTCATGACGAGCGGATGGTGCGCGAGACGAAGCGATTCGCGCGCGACAATCAGATTGACTCGAGCCGATTCGAGTTCCAGATGCTCTACGGTGTGCGTCGCGATCTCCAGGAAAAGCTTGTGCGCGAAGGATACAGAATGCGGGTCTATGTTCCGTTCGGCACGCAGTGGTATCCATACCTGATGCGCCGGCTGGCGGAGCGTCCGGCAAACGTCGCCTTCATCACCGGGAATGTCCTGAAGGAGATGGTCGGACGAAACCGCAGCTGACATGAGCCAATTCCTTCCCGCCGATCATTCACTTGGCGACGCCAACACCATCGGCGGCTACATGGCCGTGCACGCCAGGCCGGCGGCGTTCGAAGGGAAGGACGGTGTCTCATACAGCGTAGAGATTGTCGCCGACGAGACCGGCGAGAGCGACAGACCATTTGGCGCATACCTTCTTTTTGTGAAGTGGGGGGAAGGTGATCTTGTCGCGGCCGGTCATCTCGAGACCGACTATCTCGCCTTTGGCGGTACGGACGCGGCTGCCATGGCGGAGCTCGGCGCAATGAAGCTCAGCGAAGTGCGAAGCCGCCTCGATGCGCTGATCGCCGAGCGCGCTGAAATGGAATCGGGCTCTGCCAGGACTGATGTGCGCTGGTGGGACGCGATGCGCGATGAAGGCGACGCGTGACCCCTGCTTCTGCCGCGGGACGAACGCACGAGACCGGTGTGGTCATGAAAGGAACCGGCGGAATCTGGCAGGTTCGCACAGGGAAGGGTGACACACTCGAGGCTTCACTTCGCGGGCGACTGAAGAAAGAACGCAACGATGTTCTGAAACTGGCAGTCGGAGACGATGTGGTCGTCGAGCGCGACGCCGACGCGAGCTGGGCGATCTCGGATATTCTGCCGAGGCGGTCGCAGCTTGCGCGCCGGCTGCCGGGGGAGGGGCGAGGGGAGCGGATTGTCGCCGCGAATATCGATCAGGTCGTAGTTGTATTCGCGGCGGCGAATCCCGAGCCGCACGTTCGAATGCTCGACCGTTTCCTGGTGATCGCCGAAGGCAACGACCTTCACGCGCGCGTGGTGATAAACAAGATCGAGCTTGTCGATCGTGCTGAAACGGAAAGACGCTTCAACGATTACGAGCGCGCGGGATATCCGTTGCACTTCACGAGCGTGAAGCAGCGTGTTGGACTCGATGAGCTTCACGAGGCGCTAGCCGGACGGACTTCGGTGTTGAGCGGACCGTCCGGCGTGGGCAAGTCGTCGCTGATGAATTCGATGTATCCGGGGCTGAATCTGAGGGTGGGCGAGATCAGCGAATCGGTGAACAAGGGTCGGCACACGACGGTTGGGGCAGTGCTGCATCCTCTGCCCGATGCAGGCTACGTCGTTGACACGCCGGGTCTCCGCGAGGTGGGGATGTGGGGAATGCCGTCGGAACGCATCGATGCGTGTTTCCCGGAGCTCAGGCCATACGTGGGCAAATGTCGCTTCAACGACTGCACCCACCTGGCCGAGCCGGGGTGTGCTGTGATCGCCGCGGTTGACTCGGGCGCAGTGTCGCGCGAGAGGTTTGAGAGCTACGCGAAGCTCCGTGGTGAGCTCGAGGAATCGGAGAAGAGGATGGTCGATTACAGTGCAACAGCGAGAACAAAAAAACGACGATAAACGAGACGACTGAAACTGCACCGCCCAGCCGGCATCTATGAAGGAGGGTCTAAAAAGATTCGGCGGATTTTGCGGATTCCGCGGATACTACAAAAGATTTTTGGGGTCTGCGAACCACGGGGCTCAGAGCCCCGACCGTCGTTGCTGTTAAACCAAAGATCTCCCGTTGTATCCGCCGAATCCGGAAAATCCGCCGAATCTTTTTAGACCCTCCTTCATAGATGCTTGTTGGGCGGAAAACATACCGGAATCGGAACGGGTCAAAATCTGGTATCGTTTTACCGCATGACTTCGCCAAGAAAGTTCTCAATGGCGTAAGTGCTGAGCTGTCCGCACGGCCCGTTGAAGTTGTAATCACACCCGTGTGTTGCCCACGGCAGCTTCAACAGGAAATGCGGGCGGTTCGCCGC
>JBDSVO010000209.1:0-5045 GCA_039927215.1 Gemmatimonadaceae bacterium | reverse complement strand
CCTCAGACTCAGCGCTGTCGGCTTCCCGTAAAGCTGTAGCGCATCACAACCGAGTCGGGCTTGGATGCGAGCTTCATCGCGCCCGTGCCGGTGACATTCTCCCCGTTGATGTGGGAGACCCAGGTGTCGACGATTTTCGCGCCCTTCGCCATCATTGGATTGGAGTATGGCGTGGTGGTCCCGACCGCGCTGTCACCAGCGAGCGTGTACGTGCTGTTGACCACTGCTTTGGAGCCTTCATTCGTGCCCTTGCACTTCCCGGCTGCGCAGACCTGCGTCCACTTCGACACGACCGAATCGGATCCCTCCGCCTTGGAGGTGCCCGTCCATGTGCCAGCAACATCCGTCTCGGTCACTGCGACGGGGGCCATCGCAGCCGGCTCCGGAGCCATTGCCGCGGCGGTATCGGCCGGCGGCGTCTCGGTTTTTGCACAAGCGATCAAAGCGATAACGACCGGAATCAGGTTCAACGTTCTACGCATGACGTCCTCTCTCTTGGCGGCGTGAAAAGGTGAGGTGCTTCATTACACTGGAAGTCGTGGCCGCCGCGGCGAAATTAACTGGTCCCTGCGGACCCTGCCAGCAGGCCCGCGTGGCGCGTCTCATTTGCTTGCGGCTCGGCGTGCAACCAGCGGGCAAGGTCGGCCGCAACGGCGCTCCCATGCGAAAGATTCTGCAGAAGCTCCAACGACTTCGTCACTACGTCGCGAGAGCGAACGCCATGTATGTGCGCTACGAAGCCGATT
Organism: Gemmatimonadaceae bacterium; assembly: GCA_039927215.1. Taxonomy (GTDB): domain Bacteria; phylum Gemmatimonadota; class Gemmatimonadetes; order Gemmatimonadales; family Gemmatimonadaceae; genus UBA4720. Next base: position 4,299 of record JBDSVO010000209.1, on the reverse strand, counting down.
CCGCACGCGTCGTGTTCGTAGGCAGGGTCGTACAATCCCTGCGCGGCAGGCTGACTGCGCACGGCCGTCAGATTGAGGCTGGCGTGACTGCTGCTTCGTCCCTGTCGCCGGTGCGAATGCGGTAGACGCTTTCGACCGGAAGCACAAACACCTTGCCATCGCCGACTTCGCCCGTGCGAGCACTCTCGAGTATCGCGCGCACAGTGATGTCGACGAACGGCTCTGAAACGCCGATCTCCAGACGTACCTTCTCGTGCAGCGCCACCTTTACGGTAGTACCACGGTACGTCTCGACCTGCTCTGTCTCACCGCCGTGTCCCAACACTCGGCTGACGGTGAGTCCGCGAACCTCCGAATGATAGAGCCGTTCGAGAACCTCGTTCAGGCTGTCGGGCCGGATGATCGCGACGATGAGCTTCATGCAACCCCTGCCTCGGCCAACACCGGCTGCGGACGCGCATGTCGCACAGGACTCTCCGCATCCTCGTGAAGCACGAGCACAGCGCCCTCGCCCTCGGTGTATGCCTCCTCGCCGTGCTGCGTGATGTCCATGCCGACTCCTTCGCCGCGCACGCTTGCCCGCAGCGGCATCACGAGTCCCACCAGCTTGAGCACCGCGAGCGTGCCGAGCGAGCTGTAGGCGATGGTTGCAACAACTCCGATGGCCTGGATTCCAAGCTGTGCGGGATGCCCGAACAACAATCCGCTCGTTCCGCCCCACTGCGCGTCGGCGAACACACCAGTGAGCAGTGCACCGCTCATCCCACCGATGCCGTGCGCGCCGAGCACATCGAGCGAATCGTCGAGACGAGTGCGCGCGCGCCACACGATCGCGAAATAGCTCGGCACCGCACCGAGCGCGCCCATCGCAAGAGCAGACAACGGTGACACAAAGCCCGCCGCAGGAGTGATCACGACCAGGCCGATGACGATCGCAGTCGCCGCACCGACTGCCGTTGCTCGGCGAGTACGGAACGCATCGAGCGCCATCCATGCCGCGAGCGCGGCGCAGGGCGCAAGCAACGTGTTGGTGAATGCGAGCGCGGCAGCGCCATTCGCCGCGAGTGCGCTACCCGCGTTGAATCCGAACCAGCCGAAGTAGAGAAGTCCCGCGCCGAGCAGAACGAAGGGGACGTTGTGCGGGAGCATTGCCTGCCGGCCAAAATCCTTGCGACCGCCGACAACTGTCGCAGCGATGACGGCCGCGACGCCGGCATTTATGTGCACGACGGTCCCGCCGGCGTAGTCGAGAACGCCGAGCTGCGCGAGCCAGCCGCCGCCCCACACCCAGTGAGCGACCGGTGCATACACGACAAGCGACCAGACGCCAATGAAAGCGAGATATGCACCGAAACGCATTCGCTCCACGATCGCGCCCGCGATCAACACTGCCGTGAGGATCGCGAATGTTCCCTGGAATGCCATGAACAACAGGTGTGGAATGGTGCCGTGCGCTTCGAGTCCGACGCCGTTTAGCAGCAGATAATTCATCCCGCCAATCCACCGCGAGTTTCCGTCGAACGAAAGCGTGTACCCAATCAGCGCCCACGTGACGCCGACGACAGCGAGCGCGCCAACGCACATCATCATCGTGTTGAGGGCGTTCTTGGCGCGAACCAGTCCGCCGTAAAAGAAGCCGGCTGCGGGCGTCATCAGCAGGACCAATGCGGTGCTAATGAGCATCCACGCCGTGTCCGCGGCTGAGATACCTGGTGTCAACTTGGGTTCCGGGAAAGGGAGGCGGATGCCGGCCGGCACGCACCGAAAAAGGCCGGCTCGACTGGTCAATTTTGGAACCTTATAACGGTTGGCGCCGACTGTCAACGAAAACGTGCAGAAATTGCACAAAAGCGCGCTTTTTGGCCGGAAATTTTGCCCAAATCTCTTTAACTGCGCCCTTAAAGATGCTAGAAATGCAGTTTTTCGAGAGTGCCTTCTGCGTTCTATCCCATCAAGGATCTGCGCCGACCGAGCTGTAGTATCCCGCGACCATGTCGCGCGCTCCTACAGAAGCGCCCCGCGTTGAAAGCAATTCGGCGAGAGCGGCGCCAATTCCGGCGCTCGCTCCGGTGATGACAACGACTTTTTGGTCTATCGATTAATCTCCATTGCCGATGACTACACGCGCGCAATGCTGATCAGGGAGTACAAGCCGTCCGACTGGGATGAGTGGCTGCGTATGAGCAAAGCCTTGTTCCCGGTCGAGTGGACCGAAGACGACGTAGCAGAGATGCATGCGACGCTCGCACGGTCGGACGCCGCAGTCTTCGTGCTCGAGCGCCCCGATGGCAAATCGCTCGCGGGCTACGTCGAAGTCGGCGCTCGCTCTGTCGTCGACGGGTGCGCCACGAGTCCGGTTGGCTACATCGAAGCGTGGTATGTCGATCCGGATGTGCGTCGCGGTGGCTACGGCCGCGCCTTACTTGAGGCGGCAGAAGCGTGGGCGAGAGATCAGGGCTATCAGGAGATGGGGTCCGACGCGTTGCTGGATAATCACGTGAGCCACATGGCGCACAAACGGAGCGGCTACACTGAAGTCGATCGCGTCGTCACATACCGTAAAGACTTACGCTAGACGAGCTACGATTCCCACCCCGGAGTTCCACCTGAGGGTGTGAGAGTCAGCCACCTAGCCGGTGCAGGAGCAATCACGTTCACCTCGTCCCACTTGCCACTCTCTGCATTGCGCACGACCTGGATCGAAGAGCCCGAAATCGTCAGCACGATCCACTCATCGTTGGCGCCCAACCCAACGACCTCGCTCACGTAATCCGTGTCGCCTGATCCACTCCTGATGACGATCGCCGTCGCGTGGCTTTGTCGCCGGCGGTGGTTCAGCGACGCTCTCGTGTTTGCCATTTGCGTTGTTGTCGCGAGAAATGTGGATCGGTCCCCCGTTCCCAAAGAAGTCCAGCGATAATAACGCGAGGCCAAGCGCTTTACGCTCGTTCTCGAGCAGCTCACGGTCGCCTTTGGACGCGGGTGCGTCGCCCTCGGCGATTGCGATAAGAAATTCACAGCACCGTCGAATTGAGGCGGGAGGATACGGAAGGTCGGAGACGGGCCGAGAGAGCCCGTCTGAAAGTATCCCTGGCGTTTCTCGCACCGCGTCATAATCGCCCACGACCGTGAGAGCGAGCGTCACGTGCTCCGGCACGGATGCGTCCAGAATTGACGGGGGCATCGGAGCGGCATCCACCGGCCGTATCAATCTCCACAAATGCCAGTAGGCGAGCTGCTGCCGTTCGTCGTGCTCTTCTTCAGGTGTGAGAGCCCTGGGGGCCGCACTTCGAACACGCTCCTGCGCAACCAGGCGGGCCTGATCGTCCTGAGGACCCCGCGATTCCGTGGTTGCGCGGCGGATCGCCGGCATCAAAGGCAGGCCCTCGAACAGTGTAGCAAAGAAATTTCGCATTGGCACCGCCGGTTCGTCATCGCGGCCGCCGCTGGCGACCCTCGCTGAGTCAAGACGACCCAGAAAGCATTAAACAACACCCCGGATGGGGTAATCCACTAGATTGAATCATACGTTCAAGGGGTAAATTGACAAAGGAATTCCAGTTCGTGGATGAAGGAATCACATTCTTCTGTTCGGTAGAGGCGCCGCTGCATGCAGGCATGCCTCCCTGGTGGTGGTTCCGAGTCGATACCGGAAAGACAACCCGCCACGCTCCATTCGCAGCGTCCCCGAAGGACACAAAAGAATCGGTCAAGGCGCGGATCATCAAATACTACGCTGAGCTGCTCGCGATTCAGGCTCGGCCGGTGCATCAGCGGCCCGTCTGGCGGAAGCCGGTGCGTCCTCCCGAAGGCGCCGTAGCCGGAATAGGCTCCGGAGAAGCCAGCCCCGCAGGGGTTAGCCTCGCCGAAGTGATCCCCGCCGAGGCGACGGCCCCAACGGCCTGAAGCCCTGAGTTGTGGTAGCGATCAGCGAACCAGGGGAAGAAGCAGCTTTATCATGGTAACGATCACGATCACCCCCACAACGTCGACAACTATTCCATAGCGCATCATCCGTTTGAGGGGGATGTACCCGGAGCCGTAGACGATCGCGTTGCACGGCGTTGAAACCGGAAGCATGAATCCAAGGCTGGCGCCCATCGTCGCTCCGAGCGCCGGCTCGACGGGATCTACTCCCGCTGCCCGCGCAATCGAGATCACCACCGGAACGATCATGTTCGCCGAAGCCGTGTTCGACGTCACTTCGGAAAGAATCACCGCAAGGATTGTCGACGCGATCAACAATCCTGTTCCGCCACTCGACGGTAGATAGCCGAGCAGATTCTTTCCCAGAGTCTC
>JBDSVO010000208.1:0-7708 GCA_039927215.1 Gemmatimonadaceae bacterium | reverse complement strand
CGCATCGAACCCCGCCAACGCCCCAAAGTGGTATGCGAACATCGAGAGCGTCGAATGGAAGAAGTCACAGCCTCTCGTGCTCGGGTCGCTGATCACCTTTGTCGCACATTTCCTCAAGAAACGAATCGCATATACGTACGAGATCGTCGAGCTGGTTCCGCTCGAGCGCCTGGTGATGCGGACGTCTGAGGGTCCATTCCCAATGGAGACCACGTACACCTGGGAAAGCCTGTCCCCCGGCTCAACCCGAATGACGCTGCGAAACCGCGGAGAGCCGAGCGGTTTCGCAAGAATTGCGGGGCCAATGGTATCGCGCTCTATCCGAAAAGCGAACGAGAAGGACCTGGCGTCATTGAAGGAGATTCTCGAGTCCAAAACGTGAAAAGTCATCTGCCGAGCGAGTCGCTGCCCCGACGGGTTTAACCTGCTTTATTTGCGTCCGTCCTGAAGGGTGACATATTGAGCGCCAATCTTCTCGCAAGGACCAATGGACGCGCCACTGCAGCTGAAGGAATCACTCGCTGACCGCTACGACATCAAGCGGGAAATTGGCGCCGGTGGAATGGCAACGGTCTATCTCGCCCAGGATCTTCGTCACGACCGTCCCGTAGCACTCAAGCTCCTCAACCCGGAACTAGGCGCAGTACTGGGCGCCGAAAGATTCCTCGCTGAGATAAGAGTCACCGCAAATCTTCAGCATCCGAACCTGCTGCCGCTCTTCGACTCCGGAGCTGCAGACGGATTGCTGTACTACGTCATGCCGTTCGTCGATGGCGAAACACTTCGCGGCCGGCTCGACCGCGAACGGCAGCTGCCAGTTGACGAGGCCGTTCGCATGACTGTTGCAATCGCCAACGCGCTCGACTACGCGCATTCGCACGGGGTGATTCATCGCGATCTGAAGCCGGAGAATATTCTTCTCCAGGCCGGGCAACCTGTGATCGCCGATTTTGGAATCGCGCTCGCAGTAAAGAACGCCGGCGGAATGGCGACGGTCTACCTCGCGCGCGATATCCGGCACGATCGCCACGTCGCCCTCAAGCTCCTCAACCCGGAGCTGGGCGCCGTACTCGGCGTCGAGCGCTTCCTGGCCGAGATCAGGGTTACCGCAAATCTTCAGCATCCGAATCTGCTGCCGCTGTTCGATTCCGGCGCAGCGGACGGGTTGCTGTTCTACGTGATGCCGTACGTCGAAGGAGAATCGCTGCGTGCTCGGCTCGAGCGCGAAAAGCAGCTTCCCATCGACGAAGCGCTGCGAATGACTGTCGCGATTGCAAATGCGCTTGACTACGCGCACTCGCACGGCGTGATTCATCGCGATCTCAAGCCCGAGAACATCCTGCTTCAGGCGGGCCAGCCGGTGATCGCGGATTTTGGAATTGCTCTCGCCGTGAGCAAGGCGGGCGGAAACCGCATCACGCAGACCGGTCTCTCGCTCGGCACTCCGCAGTACATGAGCCCGGAGCAGGCGACAGGAGACCGCGTCATCGACGGACGGAGCGACATCTACTCGCTTGGCGCAGTTGCCTACGAGATGCTCACCGGCGACCCGCCGCACACGGGCAGCACGTCGCAGGCAATCATCGCGCGGATGCTGACGGAAAAACCACGAACGATGCGGAGCTCGCGCGCGGCGATTCCCGAGCATGTCGAGCTCGCGGTGCAGCATGCGCTGGAAAAACTTCCCGCGGACAGATTCTCCTCGGCGCGGGAGTTTGCGGAGGCGCTGCTCGGAAGGGGAGCCACACTCTCGGCCGGATACGACACAAGCGATCGCAAAGACGGCCGTTCGGCGAAATCCTGGAAGAAGCGGCTGCTCGATCCGGTAACTCTTGCAATGGCCGCCATTGCAATCGCAGCGGTCGGATTCGCTGCAATGCGAAACCCGGCGGCGACGCCGCCGAACGGGGTGGTGAGGTTCGTCATCGCCACACCCGACAGCGTGCGGCCGCTCGACAACTTTCCGTGGCCTGCCGCCATCTCCCCGGACGGCAGCATGGTGGTCTATTCCGTCGCCGGCGAATCGGGGACGATGCTGTATTCGCTTCGCACGGATCAGCTCGAGGGGCGGCCCATTCCTGGAACCAACGACGGATTCCAGCCCCTCTTTTCGCCCGATGGAGAATGGCTTGCCTTCGAGATTACCGCAAAACTTCGGAAGGTGCGATTGGACGGCAGCGCACCGATAACAATTACCGATGCCTCAGGCGCGAACGGCGCCGACTGGACAACCCGGGATGAGATTGTCCTCGGCTCTGAGGGGAAAAGGCATGGATTGTCGCGAGTCAGCTCTTCCGGCGGCGATCTCGTCGAGTTCGTGAAACCCAACACGGCGAAAGGCGAGGCGGATTATCTCTGGCCGATAGCACTCCCCAATGGGAAAACGGTGGTGTTTACCGTCTGGACCGGAACCCTGGGATTGGCGAGACTCGCGTCGGCTTCACTCGACGGAGGAGATGTCGCGTACCTCGATATCAAGGGAATCCGGCCGTTGGCGGTGATCGGCGGAAAGCTCATCTACGTTCAGGTGGATGGGGCAGTGATGGCGGTTGAAATCGACGGTGCAGGCCGTCGCGTCACCAGTGGTCCAGTTCCTGTGCTCGACCCCGTTCGTGTAGTTGCCTGGGCCAACGGGAACTCCGGGATTTTCGTCTCGCAGGGCGGGGGTTTGATAACGTCACGCGGAGGAACGAAAAGCCAGCTGGCCTGGGTCGCGCGCGATGGCACCGTTACCCCGGTCGCAAAGGAAGCACGCAATTACAGCTACCCAAGGCTGGCGCCGGACGGTCAAAGAATAGCAGTAGTCGTGGGCGAGCAGGACAAGACGGATATCTGGACCTACGACATGCAGACCGGGACCTTCTCTCGCCTCACATCAGTGGAGGCCGCATCAAGTCCGGTGTGGTCACCGGATGGATCGAAGATCTTTTTCGTAGGGATCGGCGACAAGGAGCGATTTGCAATCTGGTCGGAGCGGGCCGACGGCGGATCACCGCCCGAAAAGGTGGTGGCAACGAACGTGCTTACGACGCATGTGACGGTCGCACCCGACGGACGCTCACTCCTCTATACCGCGTACACCGGAAGCTCATGGGACATCGTCCGCGTTCAGCTCGACTCCGCCCGCTCCGCAATCCCCTATCTCAACGAGGCATCGAACGAAACTGGGGCGAGCTTCTCTCCTGACGGGCGATGGGTCGCGGTGGCATCGGACGAGTCGGGCAGGCAGGAGATCTATCTACGCTCGTACCCGAATCCTTCATCCAAGGTGCAGATATCGACCGGCGGTGGCGGTGAGCCGACCTTTAGCGCGGACGGAACTCAGATTTTCTATAAGGCGCGCACGGTTGGAATGTCGGCGACGCTCTCCATGTCGCCGAACGCTCGAGTGGTGGCCCGGGACACTGTACTCAACTCGACTTCCGAGCTCGTGGGCGGGGGAATCGGTGCCGCCTATACTGTCACGAAGGACGGCCGATTCCTTGGTCTGGCCTTGAAGAAGGACGACTACCAGCTCGTCGTCGTACCCAACTGGCGCACGGAGCTGGAGCGGAGACTCGCAGCCGCCACCAAGCGGTGAGGCGCGCTCTGTGAAGAATGGGAGAGCGCTAACCTAATCTCCTGTAGACATCACGCCGTTGGCCGATTGCGATGACGAGAATTACGAGCACCTTGTCATTGACCTGATATAGAATCCGGAAGCTTCCGGCCCGCAAGCGGTAAATCCTCTCCTTGGCCGAGAGCAGCTTCACGCCCGGCGGCCGCGGATCGTCCGCGAGCGAGTCGATTTTCCGCCGGACACGCAGCTGTGTGCCGTGGTCGAGCTTTCTGAAGGCGCGAGCTGCCGAGGGGACAAGCTCGACGCGGTATGGCACCTGGTTTCGTGCTTATCCGGCGGACTCGCTGCCGTGAGCGAGCTGCTTCTTCAACTGCTCCCACTTTATCCGCGAGCCCTTCTCGGCGAGAGCCTTCCGAGCTGCATCCAGATCCATCTTGTCCTCCAGGGCTTCCAGAAGCTCAACGTCTTCGATTGGTACGACGGCGGCAACATCCTTTCCGTGCCTGTGCAACAATATTCGTTGACCGCCAAATGCAACTTCGTTGAGAATAGTGGCGAAGTTTTCTCTGGCTTGGCTGGCTGCCATCCGAGCCATCATGCCTCCCAATGGAGCGTTTCGGTCAATTTGTACAAATTAGCCGAATTGTGCAAGCCGGGCGAGAGCGCGAACTTATGACGACTGACGCCACAGCGCCTAACTTCCTGCCCCAATTCACTATGCTCGAATGCTGTCGTGCGGCATGGTCGATACTCGCGAATGGAAGTCCGACAAGCCGCGGTAATAACAATGGCGCCCATGCTTTTTGAGCAGGCACAAGCGGTGACCGAGCTGCGGGCCGCGAGCTGCATGCCGAACTCGTGCTTCTGTGAAGCCATAAGGGGCGAGGGCATCAAGCAGCCGGCGAACGCTTGGTCGTCGCTCGCGTTTGTCGTTGTCGCGGCGATGGTGCTCGTGCGGTGGCGAAAAATGCGATCCGCGGGCGGGGCGGCGTATCCGCTCCTCTACGCGTTCACGCTCGTTGTGGTTGGACTGGGTAGCGCGTACTTCCACGCGACACTCAGCTTCCGCGGGCAGTTCGCCGACGTGCTCGGCATGTACCTCATCGCCACGTTCGCCCTACTATATAGTATAGGCCAGCTGCGCTCCCTCTCTGGCGCGTTGTTTGTGGGCGCCTACGTCGTGGCGAACGCCGTGCTGGCAATGCTGCTGTACTGGGTACCAGCCTACCGGCGGCTGATTTTCGGTCTTCTGATTGTCGCCGTCCTGTTCGTCGAGCTTTTCATTCGCCGGCGTCACGGCCCGCGCTCAGGTGGAACACATTTGTTAGTTGCGGCGGCGATCATGGCGCTGGCGTTCGTGATCTGGATTCTCGATTTCACTCAGGCGGTTTGCGCGCCGGAGAGCTGGGTGCAAGGCCACGCGATGTGGCATATCCTCGGCGCCGTCGCGGCGTGGTACTTGTTTCGGTACTACAGCGGCGATCAGGACTAACAGAAAACAGCGGATAACTACAAGCTGCCCGCTCTCAGCTAACTAGCCGAAAGCTGCGCGCCGCCTACGCCGGGACGGTCTCACGGGCGAGCCTTTGCCACTCGTTTTGAGCTTCTTGAAGTCGCCCATGACAAACCCTATCAATGGATGCTTGGATCCGTGTCATCATTCCTTTCGGAGAGAAAACGATTTGGCGCGAGTCGCCTGAGCGACAATCGAAACCGTCCCGTCGCAGTCAGTGCGTGGCTATCGGCTAGTTAGCTGAGAGCGCGCAGCTTGTAGTTATCCGTTGAGGTTAGATTCTTCGTCGAGTCGCATTGTCACGCTTCACCAGAGGCGTACGCTCGTTACGCCGGAATCGACAACAAGAAAGTCTACTGGGGCGAGATGAGAAGCTGGCTGGTCACGCGGTACTTTCTGCTCGCGATCATTCTCGGCGTCGCTCGCCCAGCTGCCGCGCAGACTCCCACGCTCCGACCCGAGCAGGCCATGGCGCGCGATATCTTCGCCGAGCTGATCGGGATCAACACGACGTTCGAGCGCGGTGCGACAACGCCTGCCGCTGAGGGTGTCGCGCGACGTCTCCGCACCGCGGGCTTTCCGGCCGAAGACGTCCAGGTCATCGGCTTCACCGAGAAAAACAAGAGCCTTGTTGCGCGCTATCGCGGCACCGGCAAGCGCAAGCCGATCATCCTCCTCGCGCATCTCGACGTGGTGGAAGCGCTGCGCTCCGACTGGAGCCTCGACCCGTTCACGCTCACCGAGAAGGACGGCTACTTCTACGGCCGCGGCACGAGTGACATCAAGGACATGGCCGCGATCTGGGCGGCGACGCTCATCCAGCTGAAGCAGGAGCGCTTCGTCCCCGATCGCGACATCATCCTCGCACTCACCGCGGGTGAGGAAGGAGGATCAGGCAGTAACAACGGTGTCAGTTGGCTGATCGAGAACCACCGAAATCTCATCGACGCGGCCTACACGATAAACGGCGACTCCGGCGACCCGCTCGAGCGGAACGGCAAGAAGTTCGCGCGCGCTGTGCAAGCGAGCGAGAAGGTTTTTCACAACGTTCAGCTGGAAGCGCGCAATTCAGGTGGGCACAGCTCGCAGCCTCGGCCCGACAACGCGATCTACCAACTCGCCTCGGCCCTCACGCGTCTTGCCAACTTCAACTTTCCCGTGAGTCTCAACGAAGTCACTAGAGCGTACCTCGTTGCGATGGCCCCGACCCAACCCGCGGCCGTCGCGGCGGACATTCGCGGAGTGCTCGCGTCTCCGATGGACACCGCCGCCGTAACCCGCTTCGCCGCGAGATCACCACTCTACAATGCGATACTCCGGACGACATGCGTTGCCACGCGGCTCGAGGGCGGCCACGCGAACAATGCGCTCCCGCAAACCGCGCGCGCTCTCGTCAACTGCCGGATGCTCCCGCAGGACAAGGTAGCTGACGTCGAGGCAGCAATTCGGCGCGTCGTCGCTGACTCGGGAGTCGCAGTAACGCCGCTCGATACGGCGACGCTTTCACCTCCGTCGCCCATCGTGCCTGAAGTGTTCAACCCGATCGCAAGAATCACGAAGGCGATGTGGGGCGAAGTCCCGGTGATTCCAAACATGGAAACCGGCGCGACCGACGGTCTCTACCTGCGCAACATCGGGATGCCGGTTTACGGTGTGTCGGGCGTATTCCTCGAGGCCGATGACATGCGCGCACACGGGAAGGACGAGCGCATCGGCGTCAAAGCATTCTACGAAGGAGTGGAGTTCAGCTATCGGTTGGTCAAAGCGCTCGCAAGTGGCCGGTAGCGCGGTCTCAGTGCATGGGGCGAACGAATTGGCTCCGAGCCGGTGCCAGGCCTGGCGCACCGCCATTGTGCGTCGAGGTTGTGTTCCGTTGTCTAAACCAGAATGAAGAGCGCTTTGGTAGCGCGCAGTTGCTTTACGCGAGTACGACCAATCCGTAAAATCCGCCGAATCCGTATAGACCCTTCTTCATAGATGCCTGAGATGAGACAATTTCGATCGTTAGCGATTGCCTGTACCGTCGTAGCATTCACAGCGGTCGCCGGAAACGCGCAACCCCAGTACGACGTGGTGATTCGCGGAGGAACGATCTACGACGGATCAGGAGCAAAGCCGATCGTAGGCGATATCGCGTTACGCGGTGACTCGATCGTAGCGATCGGAGCAGCGCTCAGCGGTCGAGGTACCAAGGAGATCAAGGCAAACGGCCTCGCAGTATCACCGGGCTTTATCAACATGCTGAGCTGGGCCAACGAATCGCTCATCCAGGATGGTCGCAGCCAGGGCGACATCAGACAGGGCGTAACCCTCGAGGTCATGGGCGAAGGGGAATCGATGGGTCCCCTCACCGACTCGATGAAGACAGTCTTCCTCTCTCAGCAGGGCGACATCAGGTATCCCATCAACTGGACCACCCTCGGCGGTTACCTGGACACGCTCGTCGCCAAAGGCATCAGCACCAACGTCGCATCGTTCGTCGGCGCCACCACAATAAGAGAGCACGTGATTGGCTGGAACGATCGCCCGCCAACACCGGCCGAGCTCGCGCGGATGCAGGCGCTCGTGCGCGAAGCAATGGAGGAAGGCGCGCTCGGCATCGGATCGTCGCTCATCTACACGCCCGCGTTCTACGC
>JBDSVO010000207.1:0-3990 GCA_039927215.1 Gemmatimonadaceae bacterium | reverse complement strand
GCCCGGCCGCGGAGCCCGCGTTCTCATCCGTTATCTCGACGCTGGCGCGAGCACGCCGCCGCCGGCCGACGCGCGTCCCCAGGAGCTGTTGTGCACCACTGATAATGTCCCCTCGTGGCGCCATTAGAAATGTCCCCTGTTAGCATGTCATTCTCTCTTTGGAGTGAGTGGCGTGGCGGAGCGGACAGCGATGAGCAGACGAGAGTTGGATCGTTCGGCGGTACTGGCTCGAGTGAAATCAGAATCGATCAAGTTGGTCGAAGCGGCGCCCCTCCTCGGGGTTTCTTATCGGCAGGCGAAGCGGCTTCACGCGCGCTACAAGGCCCGAGGCGCCAGTGGTCTCAAGCACGCTAGTGCCGGACGGGCCTCAAACCGGTCGCACCCACTTGCCGAGCGAGAGATGGTGATCTCTCTGGTGCGGGGTCATTATGGCGGAGAGAAGAGCAAGGGCGCCCTTCAGCGATTTGGTCCGACTCTGACGGCCGAGCACCTGTGGTGCGATCACGGCGTACTCGTTCCGGTGAGTACGCTCTCGCGGTGGATGAGCGATGAGGGGCTCTGGTCAAGGACGCGGAAGACCAAATCCACCCAGCACCGAAGACGCGAGCGGCGTGATCACTTCGGCGAGCTAGTGCAGCTGGACGGTAGCTTCCACGACTGGTTCGAGGGACGTGGCGGTGTGAAGTCGGGCTGCCTGATGACGATGGTCGATGACGCCACCGGCCGGACCCTGCTGTCGATGGGCAAGGAGGAAACGACCTGGGCGGCGGCTAACGTGCTCAAGGCTTGGATTTCGAAATACGGTGTGCCGCGAGCACTCTATACCGACTGGAAGAACGTGTACAAAAGAGCTCCTACCTCGAGCGAGCTCTTCCTGGGGCAGACGGAGGTATTTACCCAGTTCGGGCGGATGTGCGAGAAGCTCGGGATCCAGGTGATCCCGGCATCGAGTCCTCAGGCCAAGGGCCGGGTGGAGCGTGCTCATGGCACTCATCAGGATCGATTGGTCAAGAAGCTTCGTCTCAAGGGAATCGCCGACTACGGGGCGGCCAATGAATACTTCCTGAGCGAATACACCGCGGCTCACAATGCCCGCTTCTCGGTGTCTCCCGCGAGCCCGGTGGATTATCACGCCCGGAGAGACCGACGTGGGCTTGCCGATGACGACGTGTTCTGCCGGGAATCAGCACGGATGGTTGGTAACGATCACGTTGTGCAGTACGGTACGCGAGGCCTGCAGCTGGAGAGGGTCGTGCGGGGCCGGGTGCCGGCCAAATCGAAGGTGCTGGTGCGTGAGACGGAGGACGGACGGCTGAGAGTAATTCAGGTTACCGGTGAGGGTAGAGATCGCCGCGAGCGAGCGCTCAAGTGGACGGAGGCGGCGCCTCGTACAACTCGCGCAGCCAATGTTTCAACGCACGAGATTTCAACATCATCCGCGGCGGGGCCGAAAACAGAAAAGCCAGCTTGCAAACCAGCGTTCGATCATCCGTGGCGCGGTCAGCACCAGAGATGGATAGACCTCGCCCGGCAGCGCCGGGCTGCGGCTGATGCACACCCATGACAGGTGATGTTTTACGATCTCCTTTTAACAACAACCCAAGGGGACATTTCTAATGGCGTAAGACAGGGGACATTTCTAATGGTGCTTGACAAACGAACAAAATAGATGGCGCGAAACTCGCAAATGTTTATTACTATGGCGAAGGGTGACCGGCTGTTTCCTGGCTCGTCACCCTAAGGAAGGTGCTGATGTGCCGTTCAGGTAGTTGGGACCAGGGTTCCTGATGGAACTCTACCGTGGCGCATTGAGTACCTACATGCAGGAAGGAGTGAAGCAGTGCTGAGAGTCATTGTGACCGTCCTTACGCTCATACATGGTAACGAGGGTCTTCCGGTCAAAGCACCGGACGCGGTTGGGATGTCTTCCTCCCGCCTCGAAGCCATCGATCGTGTCGTCCAGCGCGGTATTAGTGCTGGAGGGTACCCCGGTGCGTCCGTAGTCGTCGGGCGGAAGGGCGCCACGGTATGGGAGAAAGGCTTCGGCAAGCTCTCGTGGTCTACCGTCAGCAGCAATGTCGACGCGGAGAAGACCATCTACGACATCGCTTCTCTCAGCAAGGTCGTCGGCACAACGACCGCCATCATGATCCTGTACGACGAGAAGAAGGTCGATCTCGACGCGCCCGTCTTCCGATACCTCCCTGCCTTTTCAGGCGGACTCAAGGATCAGGTCACGCTCCGCTCGCTTCTGACCCATCGCTCGGGCCTGCCAGCCGGACGCGACCTGTGGCGAGTTGCGCACAGCCCGCAGGAAGCGCGCGACATGGTACTGACAACGAACCTCGCGTATGTCCCCAACTCCGCCTACGTCTACTCCGACCTCGGCGCCGACCTTCTCGGGATGATCGTCGAGCAAGTCTCCGGCGAGCGCCTCGACCATTTCCTCGAGCGCCGGGTTTTCGGACCGCTCGGCATGCGCGACACTTTCTATCGTCCGGCCGATTCAGTCCGGTATCGCATCGCGCCAACCGAAGTGACCCCGCCGCGCGGTTATCCGCTGCAGGGTGAAGTGCACGACGAGAACGCATATGCGCTCGGTGGAATTGCGGGGCACGCGGGACTGTTCAGCACTGCAGCTGACCTCTCGATCTTCGCGCAGATGATGCTGAGCGGCGGGACGTACGACGGAGTGCACATTCTCTCCGAGCCCACGGTCGCGCTGTTCACGCGCCGCACCGCCGGACATCGCGCCCTCGGATGGGACACCGCCGACGGGGACTACGGTTCGGGACAGTATCTCACGGAGCGCGCATACGGACACACCGGCTTCACCGGGACGTCTATCTGGATCGACCCCGATCGCGAGATGTTCGTCATCCTGCTGACGAATCGCGTTCATGCCGCAAGAGCTCGGCACCCCGGCAAGATCATCATGGACGTGCGTGCCGATCTCTCCGACGCCGCAGTGCTCGCTGTGGTTGACGGCTCGACGCCGATGCTCGCAATGCCCGCCTCGTTCCGCGCGGACCGCGAGATTGGCTGGAACCCCCCAGTCGTGAGACCGGTGCGGTGCTCCGCGATGAAGTCGCGCAGAGGGAAGTCGACTCGCGCGAGCCGGTCGCGTGCTCGCGTTGCATGTGCGTTGGCGAGCCGCCGCGCAAAGTCATCCAGGTCGGCGAAGAGTCGCAGCGCCAAGGCTGCTGCGCTCAAGAAGAAGAAAGCTGCGAGCGCATCGAAGAGCGGATCGAGCAAGAAGAAGTCAGTTGCCAGGAAGACAACGTCCGGAAAGAAGCGGTAGAGGCAACGGCCAGTTTCCCGTACCTGTTGGCCGTTACCCGGCCGCTGTAATCAGTTAGCCGCTACCGTTTCCCGCCGCCCGCTACCCGCTACCTGAGCGGGGCTTCTTATCTAAGGCCAAGGAGTCCGACGATCAGGCCGCCGAGGCCGAGCATGTTCCCGCACCAAAAGACGAACATCCATTTGATCAGGTCTTTATGCAATGCGTGCATCTCGGATCGCAGGTCTCCGCGCATTGCGTGCATCTCGGATCGCAGGTCTTGCACCTCGGATCGCAACTCGCCGCGGAGCGTCGCGATCTCGCCTTGGAGCGTCGCCTTGAAACGCTCCCAGTTTAGCTCGTTGAGCTCTCTCAGCTGCGTCTGATAAGTAAGATCCACGGCGTTGAACCAATCCACGAGCTCACCGGCGATGTCGTCGCCGAATCTCTCGTAGAATTTTCGTGAAAGCTTTGCGGTAACAGGCACTCGTGCTCCGTGTGGAATCGAGTGCAGTCAAATCATAGATACGCTCGGCGCCGTCATCGCCGCAATGGCCGCCGCATCGGTTCGTCCCAGTTATCTTATATGATATGTCCGATCAGCCAGTCCCTACCGCGCCAGTTGTCAGTGAAGACCAGGTTAAGCTCGCCCTTAGACGAGTAAAGGACCCCGATCTCGACCTCAACATCATGGACATCGGCCTTGTCTA
>JBDSVO010000206.1:0-4598 GCA_039927215.1 Gemmatimonadaceae bacterium | reverse complement strand
AGAACGCCGCTACAGCGAGCAGCGTCATCGCTGCGTACGGAATGAGATTTCCGGGGCGGCGATGATGGAGCCACACGACGGCAGCCGAGTACATCGCGAGCACCCATGCCCAGAAAAGGATCGAGCCTTCGAGCGCTCCCCAAAGCGAGATGATCGTGAAGAGCAGGGGAGTCGAGCGGCTTCCAACTGCTGCGACGTACGACACCGAGAAATCATGTGTTACCAGAGCGACAACCATCGCGACCGCAGCTATGGTCACGAGCATGAAATTCGTGTAGACCGCACCGTACAGGAGCTGCAGCCAGTCGCGCCGGTCGCTGCGAATTGCGACGGGCGTAACGATTATTCCCAGCGCAAGGACAGCGACGGATATGAGCAGCGCGTTGTGCGCGATGGTACCGATCACTGAGAGCCCTGCTTCATGAGTGTCTTGTACTTCTCGTGCGCTTCTTCACCGGGCTTCGGAGCGCGGTATTCGTTCGAGTGCTTCACCATCAGGTTGGTCGCCTGAAACACTCCGGCCTGACCGACTCGCCCCTCGACGACAACTCCCATTCCGTCGCGGAACATCTGCGGCGGAGCGCCTGTGGAGTGCACGGGAATCTCTTTCGCGCCGTCGGTGACCGTGAAGCGAAGATCGAGAGTCTCCGCGTCCCAGGTCATCGAGCCGGGCTTCACCTGACCGCCAAGTCGAACGGGAACGCCGACTCCGTCTCGTCCTTTTGCCAGCAGCTCCTTCGGCGTAAGAAAGAACACAACATTTTTCTCGAGTCCGCCGAACAGCAGCCACGCGAACACGGCTACCAGCACGACGGCTCCGGCGATGATCCAGGACTTCTTCATTGCGGGCCGCCACCGGGAATCTCTTGAGACATGAGATCGTAATCAGCGCGTGCCCGCGACCCTTTCCTCACGAGACGCGCCAGATATCCGAGGATCACCAGCCACGACACGGAGTACGCGGCGATGATGAATTTCAGGTTCGACTCTTCCATCGTTACTTGCCTCCCATTGCAGCCGCTTCCGCAAGATGCTCCACGGCGCGCTCCAGTCGGGCTATCTCGTAGCGCTTTCTAATGAAGTAGATCGTCACCAGCAGCAGCGCTATCGCGTTCAGCCGGAGGCCCATCGTATACGCGGGGTCCAGCGTCGCGGGGCTCGACGGCGGCTGATGAAGCGTCCGCCACCATTTCACTGACATGTAAACTATCGGAACGTTGATCGCGCCGATGGCACCCACGGCTGCGCTCCACCTCGCTCGCTGTTCCGCGTCGTCAACGAAAGCGCGAAGGGCGAGATAGCCGACGAAGATGAGGAAGAGCACGAGCGTGGATGTCAGCCGCGCGTCCCATACCCACCACACTCCCCACGCGGGGCGCCCCCAGATCATTCCCAGCATCAGCGTCAGGCCGGTGAATGTGGCGCCCACCTCGGCTGCTGACGCAGCCAGCAGGTCGTCGTTCTCACGTTTTTGCCAGAGATACCGCACGCTGAATGCGAGCACGACAAAGAACGATATGAACGCCATCCACGCCGCGGGCACGTGCACGTACATGATCTTCTGCAGGTGCCCCATGTCGCCTTCTGCGGGCGAAGTCAGAATCGAGAACACCTGCGCCGCAATAAGGGCAGCGAATGCGATGAAGCCAAATAGCACGCTGGTTCGTGGTGGCGGCGCTGTACGTGTCTCGCTCGAAAGACCGGAGTCAAGCATCAGCTGATCGTCAGGCTTCGATGACATGCTCGAACGCAATGAACGTCGCAATCAGGAACACGAGATCGTATCCGATCAGCAGTCGAGTCCATGCCCCGGCCTCGTGCATCAGGTCGGCGCCGAGAAGCGCCTTGGACGCCGTCGTCGCCGCGAGCAGTACCGGAACGAGCATTGGAAATAGAAGGAGCGGAAGCAAAACCTCGCGTGCGCGGCTTCGGCTCGCCATCGATGCGTAGAACGTTCCGAGCACTACCAGCCCGACAACACCAAGAGCGACAACCGCGAGTATCATTGGCCACCGGGCGGGAATCGTAATACCGAAGAGGACGATGCCGGCAGCCATCACAATCGCGACCATCAAGCTTACAAATGTGAAATTCGCCAGCAGCTTGCCCGCGAAAATCGTCCACCGCGGGCCGGGATAGAGCAGCAGCGGCTCGAGCGCACCGCTCTCCAGCTCCACCTGGAATGACCGGTTGAATGCGAGCACCCCGGAGAAAAGTGTCGCAAGCCACACAGCGCCCACGGCTGCGTTACGCAACGCATCAGCATCCGGCCCAAGTGCCAGGCCGAGGAGGATGAGGATGGTGACGGCCAGCGAGGCAACACCGTTGAAGCCGGCCTTGGCGCGGAGCTCAGTGGTGAGATCCTTCTTCGCGATTGCGCGAACGCGCCGCCAGTCATCTTCCCAGGCCATCAGACTGTAGCGAGCGACGCCCGTTCGCGAACAGCGCGCTCAGAATTGGTGGTCGCAATCCGTCCTTCAATGAGAGTGAGCGTGCGATCGAGAATAGCGCGAGCGGGGGCGAGCTCGTGCAGAGCCAGGAGTGCCGCGCCTCCTGACGCAATGACGTCGCGAATAACGGAGTTCATGAGCTCTACACCGTTTTCATCGAGGTTCGCGTAAGGCTCGTCGAGCAGAAGCACGCTCGGGCTTCGCATGATGAGACGTGCTAGCGCGAGCCGCCGCTGCATTCCCGCGGAAAAGCCCCGCACCCGGCTGCCCGCCACTTCGCCAAGGCCTACGCGCGCGAGGTTTCCATCCACGGACGCATGAGGCAACCCAAGCATGTCCGCAGCGAACAGCAGGTTTTCGCGCGCAGTGAGGTCATCGTACAATCCAGGCGTGTGTGCGAGATAGCCCACCTGACCTCGAACGCTGGCGGCTTGCGCCACGATGTCGCGTCCGTTCACGGTTGCGGTACCGGCGTTCGGACGGAGAAGAGTCCCAAGAATTCTGAGTACGGTGCTCTTTCCGCTGCCGTTCGGGCCGAGCAGCGCTGCCACTTCTCCGCGCCCGACGCCGAACGTCACCCCGCGCAGCACCCATCGGATGCCGAAGCGTCTTCCGATGCCACGAGCGTCGATCGCTTGATCGGGCTGACCGTTGTACATGGAGTGGGGTGCGCGGAGAGGTGCGCGCGCGAGGAGGCGCGCCATGAACGCCCCTAATATACGACCGGGAACGTCGTACTTCCCGAAAAAACGCTGCTTTCCCCGCTTACTCCTCGACGAAGCGGTAACTGGCGTGACTGTCGTAGTCGATGCCGTGTTTTTTCTTCAGCTCCTGAATGTGTCTAAGCTGGCCGGCCGTGTGAGGACTGGCGACGCCGTCGCCCAGTGGCTCATTGGTATGGAGTAAGATCTCTTCGAGGCAGCTCGATACGCTCATTCGCTTGTACTCGGCGAGGTCGGCGAGCAGCGCGGCAAGGCGCTTCTCCAGTCGAACGGGAACGTCGACGCGCTCGATCTTGAGCGGCGGCCCGGCATTGAACAGATGGTGTCCAAATCCAAGCTGGTATCCGTGAAGATCCTTCACGGTGTAATCGCGAATTCCGTACTCTCTGTCGCCCGGCGGGTGGACGACCTCTACGCCGTTCGCGCGATGGAATTCGTAGAGCTCGTCGGCATTGCCGACCACAAAAAACACAGCCAGACCTTTTGGACTGGGCGGACCCTGCTCGAGAAAAATCTGCACGTTGCCGAGATTCACGCCTGCCATAGTCGGCGGTTCGCCCCACGTGAAGGAGAGGTTGAATCCGAGCTTCTCAGTATAGAAATCCGCCGCGGCGACGACATCGTCGACTGAAAGGCTAGGGTGGACTTGATCGCACTCGACGCGTGAGCTCTCAGGAGTGGACATGCGATTTCCTCTCAAGTGCGGATCCAGGACTAACTGCCAATGGAAGTCAGTCCTGAATCCGGAATGTTCTTCGTTGCGTCAGGCGAGAGCTTCGCTCAACGCGTCGAACCGCTCCGCCCAGTACTGTCTGAGACGGTCTGCTGTCTCGCGATCGGGCAGCTTCGTGTGCTGAATGGCGACTGAACTCTTCGTCTGGCCTTTCGCCGAAAAGCCGACTGCAATGATGGTCCCGTCGCTCCAGCCGAGTCGCATCGATTTTGGCTCGGTTGCAGTTCGCACCTTCGCGCCGGCCTCATCGAGCCAGCGCTTGCGAATCTTGGCATCCTTCCACGCCTTGAACAACGTCGTTACCGGAACGTTGAAGGTCCGCGACTTGGTCGCTTCGTAGCTTCCGTCGCGTCGCTGGCCTCGCGCCCGAAGTCCTCTGATTCGCTCATAACCGACGGTGACTGCTTGCGTCCACCATGATGGAACCTTGTACTTCTCGCTCACCAGCCTGGCGATATTGCCGTGTGACATCGTCGCGGCGCCGTGGTAGTCGAGCGACTTCACCCATCTCTCCCAGGTGCATCCGGTATTCTGTTTGATTGCGGCGTCGCTCATTCCCGCGAGCGTCGAGTAGTCTTTTGAGAGAGGTGCGGCAGCGGGCGCAGACGCAGCAACCGTTCTTTTCCCTGCGGGAGTTCTTCTTGTGATATGCGCGCGGGCGGTGGTGTACGCTTCGCCCGTCTTCTTCATGCG
>JBDSVO010000205.1:0-7205 GCA_039927215.1 Gemmatimonadaceae bacterium | reverse complement strand
AACCACCAGAAGTGCGCCGCAGACAGCAGCACGAGAGCTTCGCCGAGGATGATTATCAGAACGCCCGAGATCATTGGATTCCGAACGTAGCGATACGGCCCGTGCACCACGAGCTTGCGAGGCGGATCCCACGGCGCAAGCGTGCCTTTTCCTTCGGTCGCAAATCGCCGGAGTGTCGAAGCAAAGAGAATGATGCCGACTGCGATGAGGAGCAGTCCTGCAAGCTGAGCGAGGAGCAGCGGAAGCGTAGCCCCGGGTGTAAGGCTCACGTCATCACGGCGCGCCAGCCAGACGGGAATCACGACGGTCATCACGAATGGCAGCGCAGCAACCGCAACGAGGTGGCGAAGCAACATCAGCATTCGATCAGCCCCTTCATTTCAAGGCGGAGCGACCTCGTCACGGGTTTGAGGGTGTCCGACGTCATTCGATCGGTGCGCGCGGCAGGTGATCTCAGGCACCGAACTGCGCTTGCAGCGCCTCGACGGCGTCCTTCGCGTCCTTGAGGTCGGTGCCGTACGCCTCCCGATACATCTTGATCGCCTCGATTTTGCGGCCATCACGCAGCGCCGCAGCGATCTCTCCGTCAGCAGGATTGCCTCCGGCTTCACCAAATGACGCCGGCACAGCTGCGCGTGGCTTGTAGACGGTCCTCGTCCGCTCACGGGGCGCGCTGAATCGCCCGATCAGAAATCCAATCAGGACGAGGCCGGCGTCGATGATCAAGGTTTTCATTTCCATAGGCAAATTACGTACGGAGTTGGCGCGCAGTTCGCAATAAGCTGCCTGTGTATCTTTGGTTTGAAATGCCGACACGCATAGCGTATCCCCGCGTTGTCATAGGCGGCGACATGAACAGCAGCGTAGTAGGCCGGCTGGCCCGCGACAGGAGATACGAGTGGCCGACAGAGCGCGGGCCTCGTACGACGGCAGGCGGCCGCTGGGATCACATCTTCTTCAAGGGCCTCTCTACCCCGGATGCGGCGGCCGGAACAGTTCGCAAAATTCGCGGCGCCAGCGATCACCTTCCCGTGTGGGCAATCGCCATTCCCGGCCTGGCAACACGACGCAACCTCACCAATTCCAGTCAGGACAAACAACAATGAGCCCCGAGCTCGGCATCATTGAAGGCTTCTACGGAAAGCCGTGGACATGGGAAGAGCGCGAGCAGACAGTAGCCTGGCTCGCCCGACACGGCTACAAGTTCTACCTGTATGCGCCAAAGGCCGATCCATACCTGCGCCGGCGCTGGCAGGAAGCCCACCCCGATCATCTTGCGGATCGGCTGCGAAGCCTCGCGAAGAAATGCCAGGAGTCGGGCGTGAGATTCGGAATTGGACTGAGTCCATACGAGCTGTACGACAACTTCAACGACGCAGCACGAAAGACGCTCGGCCGCAAGCTTGAATTCTTTGACGATATCGGCGTCGCCGACCTCGCCATTCTTTTCGACGACATGCGCGGCGATTCACCCGATCTCGCTCCACGCCAGATAGAGATCATTCACTGGGCGCGCGACCGCACAGCGGCGACACGCATGATCGTCTGTCCCACCTACTACTCGGACGATCCGATTCTCGATCGGGTTTTCGGTGAGCGCCCCAAGGGATACGTTGAACAGATGGGAGACGATCTCGATCCGGCAATCGAGATTTTCTGGACCGGAGAGGAAGTGATCTCCCGCCAGTTCTCACCCGGTCACATCGAGCGCGTCACGCAGAAGCTGCAGCGAAAGCCGTTTCTGTGGGACAACTATCCCGTGAACGATGGGCAACGCATGTCGCAGTACCTGCACCTTCGAGGATTCACAGGACGACCGTCAACGCTGAAGGAGATGATCGCGGCGCACGGGATCAACCCGGCGCTTCAGCCGACATTGACTCGTATTCCCGCACTCACGCTTGCCGACAGCTACCGCATGGGTGACGCATACCAATACGGAGAATCTTTCCGCAAAGCTGCGGTCGAAGTCCTCGGCGACAATCTGGGCAAGCTGGTCCGCGAGGACCTGCTGACTCTCCAGGACATCGGCCTCGACCGGCTCGGCGAGAAAGCCGACGTGCTGCGACTACGCTACGCCACAATCGACCATCAAGGAGCCCGCGAGATTATCGCCTGGCTGGATGGTGCCTACCGCATCACTGACGAGATCGTTCAGACTCAGTAGGGAAGGACCAGCTCGCCTGCGATCGCGGAAAGCCGCGGGCGCTAACTGGACTGACGCGCCTGAGCGGCAGCGAAAATGCGGCCTCAGTTACCGATCCTTTTCGCCGCAGAAAACAGGCCGGATACCCGCTGTGGTCGTTTCCCATTCATTGGCACCTTCCGCTCGACCTACGGGACCGCAACACGATTGATGGCGCGCGGTGCCTTGAACATCGCTGCGGCAATTACACCTCCGAGGAACCCGCCCAGGTGCGCCTGCCAGCTGATGCCGGCCTGGCCCGGCATGACTCCAAGGACCATGCCGCCCCACAAGGCGGTAACGAGAAGGCTCAACAGAATGCTGGAGAAACTCCGGGCAAACCACCCGCTCAGAATCAGAAATCCGAGGTAGCCGAAGATCACTCCGCTGGCGCCGATGTGTATTGACCCCGGCGCGCCGAGGAGCCAGGCCACAAGTCCCGAGCCGATCATCGCCACCAGCGTGACGGGAACGAAGTGTCTCGCGTCGCGGAGCATCACGAGCCAGCCCAGCACGACGAACGGAATGCTGTTGGCCATGATGTGGGCGAGGCTGCCATGCAGAAACGGCGCGAACAGAATCCCACGGAAACCGGTCATCGTTCGCGGAACGATGCCGAGCGATAGGAGCGCATCCCTCGATAAAGTGGTCGCGAGAAAGACCACCCACATCAACGCGAGCGTACCACCCAGCACCTTCGCCTGCGCCCTGAGTTTTCCCGCTGCCCTCGTCGTGATACTCTGATTCAAAAGTGCCCGTGGATTCGCACCAGGTTCACCGCAGCCAGACGTAGGTAACGCTGAGCCCTATCTGAAAACCGGTTTCGCCCCGGAAGATCTTCTGCGCCCCGAGGAAAATGTCGGTTGAGCGGTTCCCGAACTGCTGGATCCCGATGCCGAACCCGGTGAGCCAGCTCAGGCGTGTGGGCGGGCCGCTCGATCCGCAGCTCATGTCCCACGCGACGCCCGGCGTCAAGTAGGTGACCACTCGCACACGCTGAAGCATTGAAACGGACAGCGGCAGCCCCACGTCGAGCGTGCAGGCGTTAATGTCGGGCAGAATGTTCGGGGCGTAGCCGAACCCCAGCTCTCCGCCCACCGTGGTCGTTGCGTTCACGTCACCAAACAGCTTGCCGATAGTTGGTCCGCCGGTGAGGAGATTGACTCGGCTGCGTATGCCGAAAAGAGCGTGACCGCCGCAATCCGGGCCGACCAGATCGCAGTCGCGCCTCTGATAACCGCCAGTGATTCCGATAACCGACCCACCGCGATACTGGAAGTCGATCCCCCCGGCAAGCGCGCCGAGATCGTCGCCGTCGCGCGAGCTGCGGTATCCGCTCTGCAGCCTTGCTCCCCAGTAGCTGTGGTTGCGACTTGCCGGCATCGGCAGCGCGATGGCCGGCAGCGCACCGATGGGCGTCGACTCGAGGCGCAGAATCTGAAGCGTGTTATCCGATATCTGCGTCTGGCCCTGTGCCGATGCGGTTCCCAGAATCAGCGCGCAACCCACCGCGAATGCGCGCCGGCTCATGCGGGCTCCAGCCAACGGGTAAACGACAGGCCGCCTTTGCGCTTGCTGGGGAAATGATACACCCGCAGCAACACTCCCTTGTTTCTCAGAATATCCACACGCATGAAGCCGCTTCGATGTTGACTGACGTAGTAGCTCTCCCGCAATCGCACTCCGCACTCCCCCTTCGACGCCGACCCCGCGCCGCTCACGAGGATGTATTGAACGTTGAGCCCACCCCTCAAAACCTGCAGATTGTGATCGTGCCCCGCGGCGTACGCGAGCGGCGGCTGACCCCTGAATGCGCTCTCGATAGAATCACGCATCGCGCGGTTCGGCGAGGACATAATGTCCTGACTGTTGCCACCAAGGCGACGGAACGGCCCCGACACTCCACAATACCCGCCGTGAGGGCCACCGGTCATGAGCGGATGGTGCGCGGCGACGATGGTAACGCGACCATCCCGTTTGCGGCTGACCTGTTCCCGCAGGGCGGAAGTCACAGCACCGACCGTTGTAGCACAATTCGACTGCGTATCGCGGACGATGTAGCTATGCAGCCACCACTGGGTGTCCAGAGTGATGAGCTGCAAGCGCCCCGCGTCGAAGGAGACAGGCCCGGGACATCCATTGCCCGGGAGCATTCGCACGTCGCGGCCGCCCGCCAATGACTTCAGCATCTGCTCCTGCAGCCGCACAGAGTAAAGGCCGAATGCGGTCGTGCCCGCCCAGTCGTGGTTGCCCGGAATGAAGATCGCCCGCGCGCCAAACGGCACGGCATAAACCTGCGCCGCGAGACGACGACGCGCATCCGCAAACTCCGCCCGCCCTTCTTCCGGAATACCGTTGGGGTAGACGTTGTCGCCGAGGAACACGATGATCGAACGACTCGGCGCCACCGACGATTGCGCGAGCAGCGAATCCAGGGCAGACTCCGATTGGCGTGGATCCGGCTCTCCCGCATCGCCGATCAGAAACAGAGTCGTTTCGATTTGTTCCGGCGGCAGCTCCTCGATCCGCAGATGCGGTGTGCACGCGGAGACCGCCACCGACGTCAGCACCCATGTTGCGCATGCAAGTATGCCGCGTGCTACCGAGATACTGTGCGCCGGACAATCACCCCTCATCAGAAAGACATTCCTCTCTGCAGGTAAAAACGACTCTGTTCGCCGTGAGCGTACGCTATGCTGAACGTCTGGCCGAGTGATGAAAACCAAAGGCCACCACCGACGCCGCTGTGCCATCCTCCCGGACTTTCCTGCTCGAACCAGATACGTCCGACATCGACCAGACCGAAGACACCAGTATGCCATCGGAGAATGAAGGGCACTGTGCCGACAGGCACTCGCACTTCCGCCGATCCGAAAGTCGTGCTCTCTCCGGCATATCGCTGGACCTGATAGCCGCGAAGGGTCTCGCGTCCCCCGATGGCTGGTGCGTGTTGCACGGGAAAGGCCCCGGACGCAAATGCACCCCCTGCACGCAATGCCAGATGTGCGCTTTCACCGACGAGCGGGAGATATACAGCTCCAACCGCGCTAGCCGTGTTGAAAGACTCTTCGACGTCCCAGATTGGTGGATATCCGGCAAGCTCACCTCTGAACATCCAGCCGCGCTCGGTCGTCGCACGTCGCGACGCCTGGTCGAGATCCAGCGCGAGACGCACGCCTGCTCGGCCCTCGATATCGCGTCGAGCCACGCTTGCGTTTGCGAATGGTGAGCCTGGCTCGGGGTCGGCCTGAGTCCACAGCACAACGGGTCCGGCCGTGATCTTTCCGATAACAGGCGGAAGTCCGGGGAAAGCATTCCCGCTTTTCGAGAAGGCTCCGGGGAGTCCCTCGCGCGTGCGCCAGCCAATGTGGAAGACGACGGCAGGCTCGATGGCGATGACGTCCTGTTCTACACGGGCAAGGCCGGTACTCGCGCGATGCGTGTCATTGCCGAATCCATAAAAGCGGAACGTCTCGAACCGTGTTGCTCTCGCTGCCAGAGTCAGTGCAAGCGCCGAGTTTTCCTTGCGATGATCGACGTTGAGATTGACGCCGGGACGTCCGGTGCCAAGCGCAACGAGAAAATTCGCGTGGGCTTTCCAATGATGCGGCAAACGCCGGAAGCCGTAGGACGTGTAACGGGGACCGAAGCCGACGATTAGTCCTGCGCCGTCGCCGTAGTCGAAAGTCGGGCCCCAGCCGAGGCCGCGGCCCCAGTCCGGCCGCCAGGGCGCGTCAAAGCGAACGCCTGCGCCCTGCTTCGGTGGAATCCATTCCTGAACATTGACTCGAGTACCGCTCCTCGTGATGAAGCGGTTGTCGCCCTGCGAATCGTAGAACCGTGTGGCATCTCCGCCCGCGGAATCCGCCATCACATCATCACCGCCCCCGCCAATGACGCGAACGATGATGTCTTCCTCTGAAGCGCCCATTACAACAGCGGAATCGCTTCCGCCATGCAGGTGCACCCGCACCTCTCTCGTCTCACCCGGCAGAAAGGTCCGACTGAAGAACGGTTGTGTCGTTGTGGAATCTTCTACACCTTTGATTATGACGGTGACGCGGCCGTCTTCGTGCCGGGTCGCCACAGCGCGTTCTTTCTGATCCGTCCCGTGCAGGTCCACTTCCCCTGAAAGCCACTTGTAGAATTCGCGCGTGACTTCCGGAAGATGGTCGCGCCTTACGCGGAGTGTTGCGCGCAGACGCTCGTCGGCGCCAGTGCGACTGCGCCATGCGGCGGGAAGAGACGCAATCGCATCGTCGATCACCTTGTTGTCGATTGTCTGCTGAACACGCCGCGCGACTTCTTCCATGTCCCTCAGGGTCAGCCTCTGAAGGAGTCGGCGGTCGAGATCATGACTCTCGAACGTGAGCGCCTTGAGGTCATACTTGGGACCGAACCGTGTCAGCTTCGCGTAGATCGGCCGCACGAGGTAGTCGATGATCATGCCGCTCGCGTTGACGAATGCACGGTCGCGGTCACGCGGGACAGGCCGCCAGTCCCAGGCACTGTCCTTTCCGAATCGCGCGAAGCGAATGTTGTCTGTCGTGCGGTCGTTGTCGTTGACAAGAAAGTCGACCAGGCGAATTGCCAGAAGCTCACGCTCGTCGAGGCGATTTGTACGAGACTTCTCGACAGCGTCGAGAAAGTCGTCGCCGCTGATGATCTTCCGCGATAGGGCGAAGCCCGGCTCGTCGTTCGGCGCTTCCTGAGGACTCAGCTCGAATGTTCCAAGCATCCCGCCAACGGTGTCCTTGTAAATGCCCAACCTCGGATCGTCGGGCATGACATACAGCTGGGGTGTGACGTGAAGCGCGCCGATGGCCTCGAGGAACGGCGGCACCATCAGTGCTCCCCCCGGAAAGAGCGAGCTGACCTGATCCTGGATGATGCCGCCGAGTAAAGTGCCCTTGATCTCGGGCGGCATCGCCTGCGCGACAGGGAACTTGTCGACGGAGCGGAACTGCCACTCGCGCCAACCCTTTTCCTCGATGAAGTGAATCGAAAGCGTCTGATTGCC
>JBDSVO010000204.1:0-20437 GCA_039927215.1 Gemmatimonadaceae bacterium | reverse complement strand
GCACGCATAGCTCCGGACACAGCCGCGGCTGTATCCACCCGAGTAAGTGAGCGAGTGTTTGATGGAGTCGACACCCCAGCCTTCCTGGTAGAGCATGCGATTGTTGACGACGCTCTTGATCGTGAGCTCGCTGTTTTCCTCGATGGGATAATCCTTGAGGTTTTCGTCGCCGCCATCACCATCTACGAGGAGGCGCCAGTCCGGATAGCGCTCACGAATTCCGGCGAGCAGTGCGAGGTTCACCGCAGCGCATTCCACGTCGAGCGGTTTGTAGTCTTCGATTACCGCAACTGCGCGCAGCGGGTCGAGCGCCGCTCGTGACACGTCGATGATCTCGCCCAACATCTCGAGATTGGTGCGTCTCAGAAAGTCGGCGGCTTGCCGCGCATCGTCGCCCTCATCGTCTACTGAGAGTGTGAATGCTTTCAGTCTTGAGGGAGACTGTCCTTCATTCAACAACAGCTTGTACAGACAGAGAAGGATTGCGCCGCTGTCGATGCCTCCGGAAAACGTGACACCGATTGGCGCCGCAGAATCTTGCGCGCTGAGCCACCAGCGCAGCTCGTTGTAAACAGCCTCGATGTACTGTCGGCCGATGAGATCGAGATCTTTTGGAAGTGTGCCGCGAGGCGGATCGAAGAAGCGCCGATGCACGGGATTGGGATCGGGACATCCGACGAGACGCAGCGTCGTAACGTGATGCGCCGGAACCATTCGCGTGTAGCTGGAATGGAACTGGTCAGACCATCCATGGCGCGCGAGCTCAGCGGCGATCTCATCGATGCGCTCGCCCACGATCAGAACCGGTCCATCGGTGGATTTCGCGAGAAAATATCGCATCGGACGATCGAGACTTCGCGCCAGGATGACACGTTCTCCTTCCTGTGCGACGAGCGCGAACGAGCCATTGATCTCGAGGACAGCGTTCGTGTCCGATGACAGAAGGCGGTGTTTTGCGTCCACCTCGGACAGGTCCCAGATTCGCTGCGACCCGGGAGGAATGAGGTTGATGACGCGTGATATCGGATATGACATGGGACGGGAAACGTAGCGCACGTCTCGGCGATGTGGGAGTATGGTTGCGGAGCACCGACCGGGTTGCGTCAACATCGGTGAGCCGGATGCTCGGTTCAGGCTCAGATTCCCCGCGAAAGGAGGCGCTAACTCTCGCGGGGAGCCGAGCCTCCCTCGATTTTTAATGCAGCTTCTTCGGGACGTCCTCGATTTTCCAGACCTCCCCCCCGAAGGTGACGAAGTACGCGGTTTTCCCGATGAACTCCAACGAGGTCGGCTGGTTCAGACCGGCCGTGATAACGGTGAAGGTGCCGTCCTTATTGACCCCCAACAGCGCGCCGGTGTTCGGCAGTGCCGGAGTACCCGGTATGGTACCGACCCAGTCGCCCTGCGAGAGGGCGTAGAGACTGCCACCGCGGCCAAATTCCACGTCAACGAGGAGCGGGGCGCCGGAGGCCACCTCCGTGCCGGTAGCCGACTTCAGTCCGATCGACAAAACCTTGCCGTCCTGGGGCACGTGGGGGACGGGGCCGGCCAGGGCGAGATATACCTTGTTACCCGACACCGCCAGTCCGGTTGGCACGATGTCGTCGAACGCGATCACTTCGGTGATATTGCCGTCGAGGGTAACCCGCAGGACGCGGTTGAGGTGCCCATCGGTGACCAGGAACCCACCCTTGAAGGGTTCCAGTGCGTACTGGAATCCGCTCGCCGCCTCGATCGGGAACACATGCGTCGGCGGATTAAGGATGCTCCACGCGCCGATGTCAGCGACGACAGTGAAACTAGACGGCCCGTCCACTCGATAGATGCCGACAACGTCGGTGCCGCCGAGGTCCGGGCCGACGCCGGTGACCAGTGCGTACGCGGTGTTGCCGATAAACGCGACGTCAAACACCCCACCGTTACCAGGGCCGTAGAGTGAGGGCGGCAGACCGCTGGCGAACGTCGTGACGGCGCCCGACTCCGGATCGACGCGCGAGATCCGGCCGGCTACGGCCTCGGCGACATACAGCGCGCCGTCGGGACCGATGGCGCTGCCCAGGCTACCATCAAGACCCGTGGCTAGCAGGGTGGCCGTGGGGGCTCCCGCGTCCTTCTTAGCGAGCGGTCTCAGCGCGGCGGGATCCTGCCCTGCGCGTGGAGCCGTGGTTTGGTCGCAGCCGGTGATCAGCGCGGCGGCGCAAATCGCAACAAGTCCTCTCGATATCGAATCGCGGACCATGGTGGACCTCAACAACATGATGCCTCCCGGCCTGGCGGCCGTCTAAGGGACGGTATTTCCTGTGTTCTTTTGAAACGGAATCGCGTCCCGAAACGGCTCACGGGCGCTTGCCAGATGTTCGGCGAACGCCTATGCTGGGAGTTCCAGCGGCGGAGGGTGGGCATGGCATCCATCCAATCGGAGGTCACGGGTCTCCTGAAGCGATGGAGCGCCGGCGACGAGCGCGCGCGAGATCAACTCATTCCCCTGGTCTACGAACGTCTGCGGGAGTTGGCGCACCTGCGCCTGCGCGGCGCAGGCGATAACTCGCTAAACACAACAGGGCTGGTTCACGAGGCGTACATCCGCCTGGTTGATGCTCCCCGCCTGGACTTGCCCAACCGAGCCCATTTTCTCGCGCTTGCGTCCGAGGTCATGCGGAATCTTCTGGTCGACCGTGCCCGCGCCCGAATGGCGGCGAAGCGCGGCGGCGGCCAGACGCCGCTCGAGCTGAACGAGACGTTGCTGGTCGCGGATGACGATCTGGAAAGCGTCACCGACCTGGATGAAGCCCTCACGCGTCTGGGGACCGTGAGCCCGCGGCAGGCTCTCCTGCTGCAGCACCGATACTTCGGCGGCCTGTCACTGGAGGAGAGCGCAACGGCGGTAGGCACCTCGCTGGCCACAGCGAAGCGAGAGCTGCGATCAGCCAGAGCCTGGCTCGCGTTGGAGCTGAGCGGCGAGCGGCTACACTAACTGCTCATGGATCCTCAACGCTGGCAAGCGATCCGATCGGCCTTCGACACTATCGTCGAGATGGATGACGACAGCCGAGCGAACCGCCTTACGTTGCTCAGCAGTTCAGATCCCGAGCTGCGTGCCGCTGTTGAATTACTACTCGCCGCCGATTCAGACGCCGATGCGCGCCTCGCGCCGCTCGAAACCGTCTTCTTCCCCGAGTCTGCTCCTGCGTCGGACCCGCTCGGACTAGCAGGGCGGACTATCTCGCACTTCCAGATCATGGAGGCTATCGGGGCCGGAGGCATGGGGGTCGTCTATCGAGCCCAGGACACACGCCTGGGCAGGGCGGTCGCACTCAAGTTTCTGTTGCCCTCTCACCACCTCGACTCGGGTGCCAGAGCGCGCTTCCTGAGGGAGGCGCATTTGGTCGCGGCTCTCGACCATCCCAGCCTCTGCACAATTCACGACGTCGGGACGAGCGACGACGGGCGGTTTTTCCTGGCAATGCCGCTGTACCCGGGCGAGACGCTCAAGGCCCGGATGACTCGGGATGGAGTAATGCCGATTAGCGATGCGGTCGAGATCGCGCGGCAGGTGACCGAAGGGCTGCACTGCGCGCACGACGCTGGCATCGTGCACCGGGACCTGAAGCCGGGCAACGTGATGCTCCTGCCCGACGGAACTGTGAAGATCCTCGACTTCGGGTTGGCCAAGGCCCGTGATCAAAGTCTGAGCGAGCCGGGAGCGCGTTTCGGAACTGTTTCATACATGTCTCCCGAACAGATCCGAGGCGAGGCGCTCGATGGACGCGCCGATTTGTGGGCGGTGGGCGTGATTCTTTTCGAGATGCTCACCGGACGAAAGCCGTTCGGCGGAGGGGAGGACATCTCCATCGCACACGCGATTCTCCATGACGCGCCAGTTCCCATCCCCAGACTTCGGGATGACTTGTCGGCAGCGCTCGAAGATCTGGTGCTCCGGCTGCTGCAAAAAGATCCGTGCAAACGCTACGCGACCGCTGAAGAGTTGCGCGGTGATCTCACTCGCATCGAACCGGCCATTCAGGGAACCGTCGGATCAGTGCGCAAACGTCTTCGGCGCGCCTGGAACGCCACCAACCGCCAAGCTCGCTCACGACGATGGGTTTCTGTTGCGATCGCCGGAGGCGTCGCAGCCGTGGCGATCAGTGCCGAGTTGATTCTGGCTCGCAGGCCCGGCCCGCCGCCGTCGCCAGACCGGGTTCAGCTGACCCTCACGGGAAACGCGAACGACGCGTCCCTGTCCCCGGACGGAGCGCGCATAGCATTCGAGGAAAAGCAATGCGACAACGCCGGCTACTGTACATATCAAGTGGTCACCCAGGACACTGACGGTCAAAACCGCCTTGTACTCAGCCGGAACGCCGCAAACTTTTTCAGGACAGGGTGGACCGCTGACGGTCGTTATCTCGTGTTCAATGCTTCATATGGCCCCGATCGTTGGGGGGCATTTGTGATTTCCACCCTTGGCGGAGCGCCAAGACATCTCGGCGGCGGTGAATTCGATGTGCTGTCGGGAGATACGCTTTTAGTTGCGGTAGGCTTGTTGCCCCCGGATTCAATCGGCTGGGTGCGGCGAATCACCGCTCACGATGGGCAGACCCTCGACAGTATTCCGATCCATGACCCGGGAGCGACCTGGAACCTAGGCGTATCGTTTTTACCATTTCCGGACAGGCTCCTCATTGTAGTACGAAAAAAATGGGATAGCGCACCCGAGCTGCGATTGATCGACTTCCGCGGTACGGTGATCGACCGAGTGACGCCGGGGTTTGGGTCGCTCGGCCGCCGTGTCGCCATTCGCTGGGTGCCTTCCAGGCAAAAGCTGGTTCTCGCTTCTCAACGTGAGGTTTCCCGTAGCGAGTTCGATATTCTCAGCATGGATGTAACGGCCTCGCGCGTTGGACCAGACATCGACACCATTTTTTCCGGGTTGCAGATGTCTGGTGATGGAAACTTCGATATATCGCTGGACGGGGAGCGGCTGTTGCACTCTGCGGGACCCATAGAGAGCACCCTGTGGACGATTGGCGCCCGTCGGACGACGGAGGGGCGCTTTACTGCGACTCGGGTGCTGTCTTCGACCGCATTCCTGAGGGCGCTGATATCCCCTGCCGGTGACCGGATAGTTGTCGCGCGTGAGGTTCCGATGAGCGGCGGCCACGCTTCAGACTTTTCAATTCTTCCACGCGAAGGAGGCGCGGAGTCCCGGATCCCGAGCGGAGTCGCGAATCTGCTGGATTTTGAATGGTCTCCCGACGGCGCCACGATCATGTATCTGCACGGAATCGAACGGAATAAAGTCCGGCTGATGGAAAGCGACACGACGGGGCGCCGGACTCGCGAAATCGCTCGGCTCGACGAATCTGCTGCGATTGACATTCACCCGCTACGGGACGGAGCAGTCTGTATTATTCCGGCCGAGCGTCGTTCGCTGTCCATAATTCGTCGTCGCGGCAAAGGCGACGTGACGTGGCGTGCTCCCGATTGGATCGGCAGCATCTGGGGCGTTTCTCCTTCGCCGGACACGAAGTCGCTTGCCGTCCTGGCGATTGATCCGCCGGGTAAATTGATGGTTGTCGCCACGGTGGACATCGAAAGCGGCCGTTTTACCAAACTCGGGACTCTTGGCGGCGAATGGCCCGGGTGGATCAGGTGGCTCGAGGACGGGAGCATCTTATTCAATGTTGTCGAAACGCAAGGCGCATGGGGCCTTTTCACGACCAGGCCCGGCGGCCCGACGCAGAGGCTTGGTGCCCTTCCCGTTGGTGAATGGTTCAGCGTGTCGAAAGATGGCAGGCACATGGCAGCGTTGAGCCATAACGTCAAGAATGATGTCTACATGATTCGAAACTTCGGGAAAATGCTACGACGCTGACGGGACAACAGGAAACTCACGACGCGAATACTGAATGGGTACGGTGAAGACCCGCAAAAAATACCTCCGTCTCGCGCGGCCGCTATAATCCCGCATGCGCCACTCGAATCTCCTGGCCCTGTCCATCCCTCTTCTCTTGTCAACAGGCTGCGACAAGGGAAAGAGCGAGCCCCCGCTGTTCAAGCTCCTGAGCGCGGACCAGACCGGAATAACCTTCGCGAATACCATAACGACCAGCGATTCGCTCAACGTTCAGACTGACGTCTACGTCTACAACGGCGCCGGTGTAGCCGTCGGCGACATCGACAACGACGGACTGCCGGACATTTTCTTTTCCGGCAACATGGTCTCGAGCCGCCTGTACCTGAACAAAGGGAACTTTCGGTTCGACGACATCACCGAGCGCGCGCGCGTGGGAACGCGCCGGTGGGCCACCGGCGCAACTATGGTGGACATCAACAACGACGGGTATCTCGACATCTACGTCTCAGTCTCCGGGCCCGAATGGTCAACACCTGGGCAGCGAGCGAATCTGCTTTTTATCAACAACGGGAATCGCACCTTTACTGAGGCCGCCGCCAAGTACGGCATCGGCGACACCGGCTTCACCACGCACGCCGCCTTCCTGGACTACAACGGAGACGGATGCATCGACCTTTTTCTGCTCGAGAATTCGCCGAGGGATTTCACGCGTGGTGACGTTGCAGGCACGCCACCAGGCATACGCGGCACGACCCCCGACAGTTACAACCAGCTCTACAGGAACAACTGCCATGGAACGTTCACCAACGCATCCGCCGATGCTGGCATCCTTCGCGAGGCCGGCTATGGACTCGGCGTAGCAGTCGGCGATCTGAACAGAGACGGCTGGCCCGACATCTATATCTCCAACGACGTCGTTACGAACGACGTGCTGTATGTCAACAATGGGGATGGAACGTTCACCAACAAGGCGGCCCGCTGGCTCAAGCATGCGAGCTTTGCTGGCATGGGCGTTGACATCGCCGATTTCAACAACGACGGATGGCCGGACATCCTTCAGGTGGACATGATGCCGCGCGACTTGAGCCGCCGAAAACGGACGAGCGGGTTCATGTCCTATAGCAGCCTTCTCCAGTCGCGCAGCCGGGGATTCCGCGACGACTATTCCGTCAACACCCTGCAATTGAGTAACGGAGTCACGAAGGACGGAGACATAGTCTTCAGCGAGATTGGCCGCCTTGCGGGTGTCTCACACACGGATTGGAGCTGGAGCGCACTCTTCGCTGACTTCGACAACGACGGCTACAAGGACGTCTTCATCGGCAATGGCTATCCCAAGGCGGTCAACGACCTGGATTACGTCCGGGCAACGCAGGGCCTGCGCCGACCGGGAACTGCGAGCTCGGCGCGACGAGCGGGGCTGGACATCCTTGGCCGCCTCCCCAGTTACGCGGAGTCCAACTACGTCTTCCGCAACGCTGGGGACCTGACATTCACCGACAAGACCAGGGATTGGGGGATGGAGCGCCCCAGCTTCTCCTACGGCGCAGCCTATGCCGATCTCGATAACGACGGCAAGCTCGACCTCGTCGTCAACAACATCGACGCGGCCGCATTCATCTATCAGAACGTCCAACCCACCGACGACGCCCATCATTATCTGAGAGTGCGGCTCGAGGGAAACGCTCCGAACAGACGGGGCATCGGTTCGACGCTGATTCTTACCGCTGGGGGACAGAAGCAGTTCGTCTACTGTTCTCCGTACCGGGGCTTCATGTCCACGATGGATGATCGCGCTCATTTCGGGCTTGGTCATTCAAAGCGCGTGGACAGCCTGGAAGTGATCTGGCCAGATGGGCGCTATCAGCTGCTGACCGGTCTGGCTGCCGATCGACTCATTGTCGTAAAACAGATCGACGCGACGGAAAAGAAAAAATCCGACTCCCTTCTTCCGACACGAAACCACGTGTTCGAGCTGGCAGATGTCCCCAGAACACCGGCATACAAGCATCAGTCGGCAACGCTGGTGGATTACACCGTACAGTCCCTGCTGCCCTACATGATTTCCAGACAGGGCCCTCCGCTTGCGG
This sequence comes from Gemmatimonadaceae bacterium, assembly GCA_039927215.1. Taxonomy (GTDB): domain Bacteria; phylum Gemmatimonadota; class Gemmatimonadetes; order Gemmatimonadales; family Gemmatimonadaceae; genus UBA4720. Next base: position 12,490 of record JBDSVO010000204.1, on the reverse strand, counting down.
CAGCGGACGTCAACGGCGACGGGCTGGACGATGTGTTCCTTGGAGGTGGATGGGGTGTCCCGGGCCAGCTGCTCATTCAGCAGAAGGACGGCAGCTTCGTCGCATCCGCGCAGGGGCAACCATGGCGGGCCGATCAGGCGTACGAGGACTGGGGAGCCCGGTTCTTCGATGCCAATGGCGACGGGCGCGCGGACCTTTATGTGGCGAGCGGCGGGTATCAGCTCGCACCGAACTCGCCTTTGTTGCAGGATCGCCTCTACTTCAATCAGGGAGGCGGCAGATTCGTCAGGGATGTCCAGGCGCTCCCAACCATGCTCACCAGCACGGCCGCCGTCCGGTCCGGCGATTTCAATGGCGATGGCCGACCAGATCTGTTCGTGGGTGGACGCCTTGCTCCGCGCAAATATCCCTATCCAGCGAGAAGCTATCTCCTGCGCAACGACGGGGGGCACTTCACAGACGTTACCGACGAAGTTGCGCCGGAGCTCGCTCGTTTCGGAGGTATGGTCACAGATGCGGTCTGGATCGATTTCGATGGTGACAGCCGGCTGGATCTGGTCACCACCGGCGAGTGGATGTCAATCCAGTTCTATCGGAACGATGGACAGCGATTGCGAAATGTGACGGGTTCGATGCGCCTGCCGCGTCTGCGGGGTTGGTGGTTCAGCCTTGCAGCGGGAGACTTCGATCACGACGGTCGTCCCGATCTGGTGGCAGGAAATCTCGGATTGAATCACACCTATACGACATCGAAGGAGAGCAGGTTCGGGGTGTATGCCGCCGATTTCACCGGCAACCGGAACTCGGACATCGTTCTTACCCAGGAGAAGAACGGGACCGAATACCCCCTTAGCGGAATGGATCCTCTGGGGCAGGAGCTCTATCAGCTTGCGCTGAAATTTCCCACGTATGGATCGTTTGCCGAAGCGTCTGTCAGCCAGCTATTCGGTGCGGCCCAGCTTAACCAGGCCCTCCATTATCAGACAGACACATTTGCGAGTGTCTATCTGCACAACGATGGAAGCGGGACCTTCACCGCCTCGGCGCTGCCCAATCTGGCGCAGATCGCGCCAATCAAGGCCATCGTCGCCCACGACGTGGACGGTGACGGCCATCTCGATTTGATCGTTGCGGGCAATCTCTACGACGCCGAGCCGAATGCGCCGAGGGCCGATGCGGGGAACGGACTCTGGCTGAGAGGGGACGGCCGGGGGCACTTCGCGCCGGTGCCTCCGAGGGAGAGCGGCTTCCTGGCCCCACTGAACGTCGCGGGTCTGGCTCTGATCAGGACGCCCGCGGGCATGGCCGTGCTCGTCACGAACACCGGCGCTTCACTTCAGCTGTACAGCATCAAGAAACGCGAACACGGCACTGGTACAATTGTACCAGTGCCGTGAGTATCGCGCTGCTTCAGTCAGTGCCGCAGTGCTTACTACCAGCCAGGGTTCTGCTTCAGCCCACCGCCCTCCCCGCCTAGACTCAATTGGACCTGAAGATTAGGAAGTGGAAAGTAGCGATGGCGAGGCGAGAATGGCGCTGCCGCTGCAAGCTGGGGTCTACGGACCTTCTCCGCCCCGCCCGCCACGCCATTGAGGTACGCGTTTAGAGCTGATTCGGCGGTTCCCCAACGTCGCAGGTCGAAGAACCTCTGTCCCTCCATTGCCAGTTCCAGCCTGCGCTCGGCCCGAACGGCCGTCCGGGCAGCAGCCTGATCGGCGAACGGTGCGGAGTACAGGCCGACCTTGTAAATCGCCCACGTGATCTGAGGGTCGTTGATCGGCACCGCGATGGTTGCACGATCGCCGATGGCGCCAGGACCCTGGGCGCGAACCCCTGCGCGTGTTCTGATCTCATTCACGATCGTTCTGGCGTTCTCCAGGGAGCCGGCCTCTATCTCCGCCTCGGCGAGGAGCAACAGCATATCCGCATACCGGAAGATGTGAATGTTCACGGAATTCAACTGCGTGTTCACCCAGCCCACGTTGCTCTGGGCCCCGCTGGATTTTTCATGCATAGGCTTCTTCGCGCTGTACGTCCCACCGTATGTCGGGGACCTGATCCAATCCGGGGCATGCGGTCCCCAATCCTTGAAGGGCACGCCGTCCCGGCCAACCGTGAAGTCCAGTCGCGGATCGACCGTCTTTGCAGCAGACGCAGATGCAATGAGGTTTGAGCTGCTGGCGTTCCAGTTCGGATTCGTCAACGCCGCCGGAAGTCCGGTGCCCGGGTCAGTGGCGAAGTAGTTGACCAGGTTCTGTGACGGTTGGTGGAACCCGCAGCAACCGAAGGGGCTGCCGGAATGCGGGAACGTCAATCGTTCGCCCCAGTTGGAATTATCTCCATTCGCCTGGTTGTCATTCGCGGAAGCCTGGTACGCCAGGATGGTCTCCTTCCCGTTTTCAAGGTCTTTGTAACCGGTCCAGACACGATCATAGCTCGCTTCCAGCGCGTACGGCCCGCTCGCCCTGACCTCACGTAAAGTCGTCAACGCCGCGGCAAACTGGCCGGCATAGACTTGAACGCGACCCTTGTAGGCCTTGGCCGTCCACTGGGTTACGCGTCCCACCTGCCCGTTCCGCGGAGTTGTCGGCAGCAGCGCGATGGCAGCATCGAGGTCCTTGATTATCTCCGGGCCCACCTCCGCTGCTGTCAAATTAGTCTTCCGAAAATCCGTGTCGGTTTCGCGGAAGTACGGAATGTTCCCCCACATCCGCCACGACTCGAAGTGATAGTGCGCCCTGAGAAACAGCGCTTCTCCTTCTATGCCCTTGGCGTCGACAGCGGAGAGCTCATTTGGCTTAGCCGCCACCACGCTCTTGAGGAGGTTGATCGTCGCATTGCTTCGAACCACCCCTTCGTACATGGCGCGCCATTTGTCATTCAATTCACTCTCGACGCCCGCCGCGGACCACTGGTATTGTTCGACGGGATCGATGTTAGGCTGGTCGGTAGCCTCGGATCCCTTGTAAGCGTCGTCGCTCGTGACGCTTCCCCAGATCCAGTTGCTGGCGGCGGAAGCCCAGGCTCCGCCGGCACCGTTGGTATGATCCAGCTGGCGGTACGCGGCGATGAGGTTGCCTTCCACCCCCGCCTTATTCGCGAGCGTACCTTCATCCAATGTTCCCTGCGGTAGCGCGGCATCGGTCAGGAAGTCCTTGCACCCATACAGCGTGCCGGACAAACCCAACACCACCACCGTCCCGAGCAGCAAATGCTGCCTCGATACTTTTTTCATCGCCGCCCTCTCATTGAAGAATATCATTCGTCAGAACGAAGTGGTCAGGCCGATACTGAACGTCCTGCTGCTGGGATAAACTCCCCGATCGACGCCCCGGTATTGATCGCGGATGTCCCCGGCGGATCCGCCCACGTTCGCCGCGGGCAATGACGGATCGAGACCCGAATAGTCGGTAATGGTGAACAGGTTCTCCCCCTGCACGTAGATTCTCGCCCCTGGCAGATAGCGCATGCTGTTCGGCACGGTATACCCGAGCTGCACATTGCGCATCCTGATGTACGACCCGTCCTCGATGTAGTAACTGCTGATCGCCTTGCTGTAGGTATCGTTCTGATCCAGCCGCGGATACTTGGCGTCCAGGTTCGTCGGCGTCCACGACTCTGCCAGCAGATCGTCGCGAACATTCGTGGAAAAATCCCGGAACACGTAGAAATCCTTCTGGGCGTCGAAGATGTCGTTCCCGAATGTCCCGAACACAGTGCCGGCCAGGTCAAAACGCCCACGTTGAAATCCCAGGTCCAGGCCTCCCGTGAAACTCGGATGGGGACTCCCGATGATGACGCGGTCTGTCGACGTAATCGTCCCGTCACCGTTTGTATCCCGGAACTTGATCCGGCCGGGAGCGGCGCCGTCTTGTTTTGCATGAGCTGCGATGTCGGCGGCATCCTTGAAGTAGCCGTCCGCCACCAGACCAAAGAACGAACCGATCGGCGAGCCCACCTTGTTGATCACCGCATTGCCAATTCGCGTGCTGATCGGACCGTAGAAGAAGTCCTGAACTCCATCGATGGAGACGATCTCGTTCTTGTAGTGGCTTCCCTGGAAGGTTGCGTTCCAGCTCCTCCCCGTATGCCCGATGGAGAAATCAAAGCCCCGGTTTTTCATCTTCCCGATGTTGACGATCGGCGCCGAGGCAACACCAGCGGTTGCGGGAATGGCCGGATTGAACAGCAGGTTGTGCGTCGCGCGACTGTACACATCGAAGATGACGCTGATCGCGCCGTCGAAAAGCCCGACGTCTGCACCGACGTTCGTGGATCTGTTCTCCTCCCACTTCAAATTCGGGTTACCGAGGGCGGTCTGGCGGTAACCGGACAGCACCGAGGTGTTGCCTCCCGCAATGTCGTAGTACGTGTCTCCATTGCTGCCGCCAAACTGGTTGACAGTCCGTCCCGAGGGGATAGACTGGTTTCCCGTCACCCCGTAGCCAGCACGGAGCATTACGTCGGAAAGAATGCGGTTCCCCTCGAGGAACGGTTCCTGGGAGATTCTCCATCCGAGGCCGAACGCCGGGAAGGTTCCCCACCGTTTCGTCGGGCCCAATCGGGAGGAGCCGTCACGTCGCACCGTAAAGCTTGCAACATATTTGTCGCCAAAGTTGTAGTCGGCCTTTCCGAAGTAGGACAACAGCGCGCTCTCGCCGCCGAAGCTGTTGACAACCTTGCTCGAGGCATCACCAAGGGCGTCCTGGATGAATCTTGCATTAACGTCTTGGGAGAGAAGGCCGCCCTCCGAGGCCTCGATACGCCGGCTGGAGCCGTGCGTGGCTTCCTGTCCCAGCAGGACGTTGAAACTGTGTCGGGAGAATTGCTTGAACAGCCTCGCCGTGTTGGTCAAGGTCCAATCCGTCGCTTTATTCTGGCTCTCATTGATCGAGCTAATGAGGGTCGGCTCGGAATCTTCAGGTCTAATCCCATTGAAGCCCGTGAATGAGCCTTGATATAAGCTGAACCCGAAACTCGTCCGCACCCCAATCAAGGGGGTTACGTCAAACGCGCCATACGCGTTCCCGAAGACCCGGTTGTTCGTGCCGATATTGTTCCGACCCTCAAACGCGGCCTTGAGGGGATTGCTGTTGTTGCCCAGTCCCACGGCTTTCCCTGACGCGAAATTGCCCTGCAAGTCATACACGGGAACAACGGGCTGCATCAGAATGTTCTTGCCGATGAGGGCGGTCTCGCCGCCTTCATCGTTAGGCAAGCCGCCGTAATGGCGCTCAGCGGAGAGCGCAACGTTCTCGCCGAAAGTAATCCTGCCTCGGGTGAAGGACGTGTTCGCGCGAATGTTGCCGCGTCTGAAGTTGTTATAGGCCATCGTGCCATCTTGATCGAAAAAATTGAAGGAGATCCGGTACGTGTTGTCCGCTCCGCCGCCCGTGATGCCCAGGTTGTAGTCCGCAACCCTGGCCGGGTCACGGAAGACCTCCTTCCACCAGTTGGTACCGGCGCTGCCGGGCATGATCAGATTGCCAAAATAGGAATACTTGCTGGGATCCACACCCACTGGTCGCCCAAACGCGTCGAGCCCAGTCCTGGTCCCGGACGCTGCAAAGGTGTATTCAGGAACGGTCGGATTGTTGGGGTCACCGTAAATGTTGGTGGGGACCGGCAACCCCGCGTTGATGTAGCTCGCCTTGACCACCTGGAAATAGTCAAGTGCGTTTGTGATCAGGAAGTTGTCATAGCCGTTAGTCGGCGTGGCCATTCCGGTTCGCACCGACAGCCTCATTCGCGGCGGGCCGGCCCCGCCCTTTTTGGTGGTTTCGATGACGATCACGCCGTTGCTTGCTCGCGAGCCGTAAATCGAAGACGCCGAGGCATCCTTCAAAACCTGGATGGACGTGATGTCGTCCGGGTTCAGAAAGTTGATGTAGGAGTCCTGAAACGGCACGCCATCGATGACGTACAGCGGGTCATTGTTCTGGAAGGAACTGATGCCTCGAATTCTCACGGTGCTTCGGGAACCGGGTGTGCCGTTCGCGGCAACCGTTACGCCGGGTACGGTTGCATCGAGCCGCTGCAGCACACTCGCACCCGTCGGTCGGGCAACACTTTCGATGTCGACATTCGCGACCGCGCCGGTGATGTCCCCGCGCCGCTGTTCCGTATAGCCGGTAACCACCACTTCTTCCAGATAGGAGATTTGCGCCATCCTCACATCGATTGTGCTACGTCCGGCTATCGTCATCTGAACGGGGCGCTGGCCGACGCTGGAAAAAGTCAGAACTGCATCGGCAGGAGCTGTGAGTGAGTATTTCCCGCTCGAATTCGTAACCACGCGGGTGTCCGTCCCCGTCACACGCACGATGACTCCCTGAAGCGGAGCACCGCCCGCGCCGGTCACGGTTCCCGAGACCGGCGCTTGCTGGCCAAATGCTTTTCCGCTCAGAGTCAACGCGAACAGCAGGCCCATCCCCACTGCGCGAAGCCAGCCGGCGCGGCTATTCAACATCGAATGCCTGCCAAACAGAACCTTCTTCATCAGCAATCCTCCAGGTGGTTGCACAACCATACTCCAGCTAACGCGCGTACGCCCTCATGCTGCAGGGCGTCGCATTGACTTCAGACCTTGCATCTCGATCAACTGGCGATACGTCAAGAGCTGAACGTTGCGGGCTTTCAGCGCATCCTTGAACCGCTGCGAAGTGAGCGCATCCAGCTCTCCCTGTCGATTCTTGCTCATTTCGGGGAGTGGCCCGCTGGTGTTCATGTCCAGTAATGCGCCCAGCTCGGAATCGTCTATCCCAACGTGTGTGATCACCATATTGAGGCGCGGCGTGAGACGATTGATCATCGCCACAAGGCTGTCACCCTTTCTCGCCGGCGCCGCCGAGTATTGCGGATCGTGGCTAATCTCGCCGAAGTATTCCGACATGCCCAGACCATATTCCTTCGCGAGGCCCTCAGTGATCTCACGGAACTCGGGATAGCGAAGCACCGTTCCCATGTGGTAGTCGACGTAGTCGATCTTGAGTCCCGACCGCCGCGCCCGCTCGATCTGCGCTCGCAGCTCTTTCTCGACTTCCTTCAGATCGGGGCGGTTCTTGTAAAGCTCGTCGGCAGAGGCAAAAAAATATCCCTCCGCGTCAACCAGCGTAGGGACTGCGGTGCGACCCAGCACGGGCCCCCACCGATAATGCTTCCACTCGGAATTCAGCGTGAGGTGAATCCCGACGGCGACCTCGGGATGCCGTTTCAGGATATCCACCGTTTCCTGATACCACGGAGTGGGAAACATCACCGACACGGAAACGGGCAAGCCGCTCGCGATGAGTTTTTCGAGGCCCATGTTCACGCTATGGCTCATCCCGGCATCATCACTTCGGATAATGAGGTAGACCTGCTCGGCGTTAGCGGAATGACCCAATGTGCCGCCCTGACCGACAACGTGTGCCGGTGAGGCGGAGAGCAATAGACCACATAATAACAGCACGGCGGAAGAACGAAGCAGCCGCGTACGAACCTCCGTTTGAGAGGCAACTTGCCACCCTTTTTTACAGCCGGGGGTTCGAATTGTCAAGTATCTGTGTTCAGCGCACCGATTCACATGTTGCCGGCACTTGCACGGATTGACCATTCGCTGTCTCCATGCGGAAGCGCAGCTGTTTAGTTTCCGCTGAGCTGCTGCCGACGAACATGGTGAAGCTTCCCGGCTCGGCCACGCGAGCCACAGCTGCGTCGTGAAATGCGAGATCCTGGACGTCGATCGCGAAGGCGATTGTGCGCATCTCGCCCGGCGTCAATCGCACTCTGCGGAATCCGCGCAGCTCCTGCACCGGACGCGTCACGCTTCCAACGTCATCGCGAATGTAGAGTTGCACAACCTCATCACCGGCGACCTTGCCCGCGTTCGTGACGTCGACCTCTACGCGTATAGAGTCCCCGGGCCGCATAGTCGTCGCGCTGAGTTTCGGCGTGCCGTAACGAAAGCTCGTGTAGCTCAGGCCGTGGCCGAATGGATAGAGCGGCGTCCACGGCACGTCGTTGTATTTAGACGTGTATTTGTCGTTGGTCGGGGGTCGGCCAGTGTTGCGATGATTGTAGTAGATCGGCACCTGGCCGGTCACGCGCGGGAAGGTCGCGGTCAGTTTGCCGCCCGGATTGTAATCACCAAACAGCACGTCAGCTGTCGCGGTCCCGTGCTCGACGCCCAGGAACCATGTCTCCACGATTGCCGGCACGTTGTCATGAAGCCACTGCAAGGCGAGCGGTCGTCCATTCATCAGCACGACAACTACAGGTTTTCCCGTGGCGACAACCGCCTGGGCGAGCTGTAGCTGCGCGCCCGGCAAGTCGATGCTGGCCCGACTCTCCGCCTCGGCACTCTGTGACGGCGACTCGCCGAGGACGAGTACGACCGCATCCGCGCCCCTCGCGAGACGAACCGCGGCGGCGATTCCCGCAGTGGAGTCGTTCATGGGAGCTGCGCCCCGCTCGTACAGAACGCGCGTGCGCGGCGAAACCGCGCGTCTGATACCAGTGAGCACCGACACTGCGTCCTCACCGCGGCCAAGCGCTGCCCAATTGCCGATGGCAGCACCGCTGTCTGCGGCGAGCGAACCGATCACTGCCAGCGTGCGCAGATTCTTCGAGAGGGGCAGGACGTTGCGATCATTCTTGAGAAGGACGATTGACTCGCGCGCCACTTCGCGCGCCGCCGTGCGATTCGCAGCCGGAAGTGCGACGGCCAGCGCCTGCGCCTGTGCTGCGCTGCCCACACGGTACGGGTTCTGGAAGAGACCGAGTCGATACTTGAGGCGCAGCATTCGGCGCACCGCTTCGTCCAGCGTTTGTGGCGCGACGCTTCCCGCACGCACGAGCGCCGGAAGCTTCTTGCGGTAGATCTCGCTCACCATGTCGATGTCGACACCGGCATTCAACGCGAGGCGGCCGACGCTGCCGCTGTCCGCGCCGACGCCGTGATTGAGCAGCTCGGCGATGCCGGTCCAATCGCTCACTACCGCACCATCGAATCGCCATTCGCCGCGCAGAATATCCGTCATCAGGCGCCTGTGTGCGTGCGCGGGAACACCGTCGATCTCGTTGAATGCCGCCATCAGCGTCTCAACGCCGGCACACACCGCTGCCTGAAACGGCGGCAGGTAGACGTCGCGCAACGTGCGCTCCGGCACATCGGCGATGTTGTAGTCCCGCCCGCCCTCGGCCGCTCCGTAAGCGGCGAAGTGCTTTACTGTTCCGGCGATGGTGGTTGGGTCGCGGAGGCTGCTGCCTTGAAAGCCACGCACTCGCGCAGCGGCCATTACCGCGCCGAGATAAGGATCCTCTCCGGAGCCTTCGACGATTCGTCCCCAGCGAGGATCCCGCGCCACGTCCACCATCGGCGCGAACGTCCAGCTGATGCCTTGCACGGCAGCTTCGGCTGCGGCGGTCCGTGCCGAACGCTCGGCCGCAGCGGGATTCCAGCTGCTCGCCTCGGCGAGAGGGACTGGAAAGATGGTGCGGAAACCGTGAATCACATCGAGCGCAAATAGCAGGGGGATGTGCGTCCGCGACTGCTCGACGGCAATCCGCTGCAATCGCATGACCGTATCTCTCCCCACGACATTGAGGAAGGAGCCGACGTCGCCGCGTCTGATCTGCTCGAATCCTGCGGGAGCACCGCCTGGCCCGGTGGGCTCACCCAGTCCCGAGACCTGATTCAGCTGCCCCACCTTCTCCTCGAGTGTCATTCCGGCGAGCACCGAATCCACGAAGCGTCGCTCTTGCTGATCGCCGCCTGGCGCGACGGCCACGGCTGACATCGTGGAGGTGGCGGGCTGCTTCGCGGAGCAACCGAGCGTTGCCACGGTAGCCATCAGGAACAGCGTTCTGGTCGGCCGTGGTCGAGCAAGTCGGATGTCTAGTCGCACATAGACCTCGCTTGGTGGTTGAGAGGCGGAGCTCAATTGCACAACACTATCACTGTTGTAAGGGAGCCGCACCCGAGCGGGATGGTCTGCCGCGCTTAGCGGTTCGTTACGCGCCGCTCGGCGTTGATGAAAGCGACGAGCGGGCCGATGTCCTTAGCTCTCAGACCGAGGCTAGGCATTCGCTTGCCGTTCGCAGCGGGCTTGATTGACGGATTCGCCAGAAAACGCGCGAGATATTCTGCGGGGAATCTGCGGTTCGTCAGGTCAGGCCCGAAGTCGCTGACATCACCAGTGATGGGCACATCACGGTGCGTATGGCAGGTGACGCATCCCGTCGCGGCGAACATGCGGCGGCCGCGCTCGGGTTCGCTCAGCGGCTGAATTCCAATTGTTTTGAGGTGCTCCTCGACGGTTCCGCGAACTGTTGTAACGGAATCAACGACACGCCACGGAACGAGCTGCGCTCGACTCCGTCCGAAGCCACTGTTGATCGTAACCTGCCACACGCCGCGCTCCGGGAACACGATCCTGCCGCGATAGCCTTTCTGTCCGTCTTCCTCGAACGCCCATGTCGTCCCGGTGATGCGCCGCGCGCCCGCTCGCGCTTCAAGCGTCGGCCGCAGGCCGTCGAGCCGCGAGACGCCGTGCTGCCGCACCTGCCACGTGAGCTGCAGAGGTTTCCCGACGATCCATGCGTCGGGGATTTTCATCACCGTCACCACCGCCCAGCCACCCATCGATATGAACGCGACGGTTGATCCAACAAGAACCGCTCCCAGCATTCCCAGTGACAGCCTTTTCATGTTCGCTCCATGAGTGTCGACTCCAGTAGGATGCCGCGGAGCAGTGGCGGGTTTAGGGCGAGTCTTGCCCCGACTTTCCCGTCATTCAGGCCCAACCTTGCCGTGAGACGCCAGCCCTCAAAACGGCCACTCCTCGCCCGCATTGATTTAAACGGATCATGGCCTGCGGGGAGACGGGCCGATCTCCACCTTCGTCCTGACCGCGATCACACCACCAGTACCGGCCTTCAATCCGAATATGGCCCCGGCCTCGGTAACGTCGTAATAGCGGAAATCGGCTACCTGATCGGCTGGGATGTTACGAAGCGAGTTGAGGCCGCCATAATGCTGCCCATCGAGGAACACGATCGCGAAGTCGTTACCCCGGGGGTCGAACGATGACACCCCATGCGCCGTCAGCCAGTTCGAACGCAGGCGCACTAACGCGTCGTACGCAGTCATGACGTCGGCGTGAGCGGCAAGAATCTCCTCGGCAGCCAGAACGTTAGCCCTTCGAGGAACCGCGGATGTACGCGACGGACCGGACGTACCCCCGGCAGGGGCGCAGGCGATGATGGCCGCGACTGTCACTAGATAAAGATGCTTGACCGACATTGGTGTCCTCCCGGTTTTGTCAGCGCCGCTCAATCAACTTTGCGGCGAATCTTCCGTGACCGCCAGCCTCAATGCTGCACGATCTCACTGGTAGCGACGCCGGCGGCGAGTCGGTGATAGTGAGCGCGGTTTCGCGCATCCGCCGTTGATGAAGATGACGGCAACAGGCTACGGTTCGCGATAGGCGCGTACGTAGTCTACCACCATCTGCTGCGGGAACGTCGAGGACGCGTCCGGATCGCCAGGCCAGCCTCCGCCTACCGCGACGTTGAGCAAAAGAAAGAAGGGATGATCGAACACCCACTTCGTCCCGGCCGGCAGATCCGCCGGCGTCAGACGATGGTACTGCCGCCCGTCGACGTACCAGCGAATTTCGTTCGGCCGCCATGCGACGGTAAAGATGTGAAAGTCGTCCGCGTACGTGCCTCGTGATAGCGTGTCGGCCGCGCTGATGCCGCCGGCGCCCGAATAGCCCGGGCCATGGAGAGTGCCGTGCGCAATGGTCGGCTCGCGTCCGATGTGCTCCATGATGTCGATCTCGCCGCTCTTCGGCCAACCCACTGAGTCGATGTCCGCCCCGAGCATCCAGAAGGCGGGCCAGATTCCCTGCCCGCGCGGGAGGCGGATCCGAGCCTCGAATCGACCGTACCTCTGCGCGAACAGTCCTTTCGTCTTGAGGCGCGTCGATGAGTAAAGACACCTTCCGTACCAGCACTTGTAGGCCGGCGGCGGCTCAGCGCGCGCGGTGATCACCAGGTGGCCGTTGCCGTCCAACACGACATTCTCGCCGCGCGTCGTATAGAACTGCCGCTCCTTGTTGCCGAAGCCGTGTCCGCCCGTGTCGGCAACCCACTTCACGCGATCGAACGACGCGCCTGCCGGCCCATCGAATTCGTCGTGCCAGACCGGGCTGGGCGATGGGACACGAGTGCCACACGCGGCGACCGCGAGCAGCGCCACGAAAATGATTTTCATGTCAGCAGCGAATCCGGTGACAAACCCATTCAGTCTGCGTGTCGTGAGTTTCCTGTTGTCCCGTTGTGCGTTGTTCCGTGGTGAATGGAACGCGCACGGATCTCTCGTCATCGATCCACACGGGAAAACGGACCACTGGAAAACAGGAAACTCCTGACACGCAAACTGGACGGGTCTGATTCGAACACACAATAGCGGAGTTGGCCCGATCGCGACATTTTGCGCGGCGGT
>JBDSVO010000203.1:0-6191 GCA_039927215.1 Gemmatimonadaceae bacterium | reverse complement strand
GACGGTTGCCGAGATCATGGGTGAGCTTCCAGACCCGCCAACGTACTCCGCTGTCCGTTCAATCCTCCGTATTCTTGGTGAGAAAGGCCTGATCCGCCATAAGGAAGACGGCCCGCGCTATGTCTATTACCCGGCCGAATCAACCGAGCGGGCCAGAGATGACGTGCTGGCCCATGTCGTGAAGACCTATTTCGCGGGCTCGCCCGAGCAAGCGGTGACTGCCCTTCTAAGGATGTCGGACGTCAGTCTCGACGACGCCGAAGTGGACCGCCTCCGCAAGACAATTCGCCGCGCTCGCCAGAGCGGGAGATAGTTCTATAATATCCGCCGTGTCCACACTCATCTCCAATGTCGGCACCCTGTCGGGCGCCAACCTCTCGATGCTCGTGCTGCTTGCAAAGGCAACCTCAAGGCGGCGTGGGCACTCGGTCAGATTGGCGACGCGTCAGCAATTCCTGCGATACGCGATGCGCTGCAGCGAGAGACGAGCAATGAAGTGCGACGTGCGCTGATCAGGCGTTGATGCGCTCAGGTGAGCGGTCGCAAGCGACGCTTACAGAGCTGCTCAACTCGGGTGACCCGCAGGTCAGAGAAGCTGCCGTGCGCGGATTGGCGGGCAACAATTCGTTCAATCCCTGGCCGTGGGCGAGACCGCGGCCGATTCCGTGATGCTGCCGGGAACTACTGAGGGTAAAGCTGGCCCTCGAGCGAAGCCTGCTACAAATTGGGGCTCCGCAACCAGACGTGAGGCCGCTCTGCGGCGAATGCACAATCTCAATCAGATACTCTTCGTTCCGCTGCTGCTCACACTGCCAGTGGAGCGAGTTCCCGCGCAAGCTCGGCTCGCGCGCGCAACGCCGCGTGCGGCTGCGCTTGCTGTCGTCAAGGCAAACGACAACCGAAAGCGCGCCGGTGAGCTGAAGAACGGTGTTCTGACACTTCGCCTCGTTGTCGGAATGGCTCGCTGGTACCCGGAATCACCTACAGGCCCGTTCGTCGATGTTGCGGCGATCGCAGAGGAAGGAAAGGAGGCGCAGATTCCGGCGCCGCTCATTCGTGTGCGCACCGGGACGACAATCGTCGCGACAATTCGGAACACGCTCACGGATTCGACGATCTACGTACGCGGCCTGATTGAGCGGCCCGCGGCTTCGCTCGACAGCGTTCCGATTCCTCCCGGTCAATCACGAACGATCCGCTTCGCCGCTGGTGCGCCGGGGACGTATTTCTACATGATGACGCCCGGAATCATGAAGGAGAGAGTGCCGGGCCAGGGCATTCCCGAGCGGGAGCAGCTGGGCGGGGCATTGGTCGTGGATCCTCAGGGAGACGTTTCACCCGATCGTATCTTCGTACTCAACATCTGGGGAAATCCCAGGGATTCGCTCGTGTACAGCAACGCCGTCACGATCAACGGCAGATCATGGCCGTTCACCGAGCGAGTCCTGGCGTCCGTTGGTGATACGCTGCGCTGGCGCGTGGTAAATGCGACAGCACGCAACCATCCGATGCACCTGCACGGTTTTTATTTCCGCGTCGATGCGCGCGGCACGGGGAAGGTCGACACGGTGTACGCTCCCGCGAAGCGACGGCTCGACGTGACAGAGGATTTGAGTCCCGGACATACGATGTACATGACGTGGAGCCCCGACCGCGGCGGCAACTGGCTCTTTCATTGCCACATCACCTTCCATGTTTTTCCCGGAGACGCGCAGCTCAGTGGTGCGATACCCGGCGAGCATGCGCTGCATTCTGTGGATGCCGGCGTGCACATGTCCGGTCTGGTGATGGGCATCACGGTGGACCAGCCACGCGGATTGCGTCCGATTCGGCGGACGAACGTCAGAAAGCTTCACCTCTTTGTCGACGAGGGCCGCCCTCGCGGCGTAGCCAAGCGGGCGCTCGGATTCGTGCTGCAGAAAGACGATCGCATCCCGCGAATTGATTCAGTGGAGATTCCGGGATCCGTACTGGTCGTTACCCGCAACGAGCCGACCGACATCACTATCGTAAATCGCCTGCGCGAAGCGACGTCGATTCATTGGCACGGCATCGAGCTCGAGAGCCTCTTTGACGGAGTCGCGGGGTGGAGCGGTAGTCCAAGTCTCCTGGCTGCGACGATTGCGCCCACCGACTCATTCGTTGCCCGCTTGACGCTGCCCCGCGCGGGCACGTTCATGTATCACACTCACCTGAACGACATCGAGCAGCTGACTTCCGGCCTGTATGCTCCGATGATCGTACTCGAGCCCGGCAGGAAGTTCAATCCGGCGACGGATCATGTCTTCATTGCCGGCTGGGATGGCACCAGAGACGGACCGCCGCTGATCCTGATCAACGGCGATTCCGCAACCGGACCTCCGATCGAGATGGCCGTCGGTGCGACGCACCGCTTCCGATTCATAAACATCGGCCCTGCGGTTCGCCTGTTCTTTGCGATTCGGCGCGGCGCCGACGTCGTTATCTGGCGAGGGATCGCAAAGGACGGCGCCGACTTGCCACCAGCATCGATTGTCACTGGCCCGGCAATACGCAGGCTCGGCGTCGGTGAGATGTACGACGCCGAATTTACGGCGCGCGAGCCCGGCGAGGTTCAGGTGACCGTCGGCCCGTCGGACGGTCAGCTGCGCTTCAGGCAGAAGATCATCGTTCGCTGATCACCGGGCGCGGCACGCGCGCTAACGCAACGCCAAATGCGACGTACCAGAACGCCGTTGCGAGGACCCAGCCAGGTGTCGACACGATCGATAGCCATCGGAGCGTGGGCGATGACGCACGGGGCTCGAACCTGAAAAACTGAGCTTCCGGCCATTCGCATCATGATTTGCTTGGTCGCCCTTTCCATCCCAGGCTAGCTTTTAGAGGTGATCCCAGAAGCAACTGTTCTCGACGGCCAGCCAATAGTGGGCGCGTTTATCCCTCACGTCCCGTCGCCTTCTCAACGCGCTGCCATCGAGGCTGACCTCGGCCCGCTCCTCGTCCTCGCTGGGCCGGGTGCTGGAAAAACTTTCTGCCTCATCGAGCGTATCCGCTTTCTCATCGAGGATAAGAAGCTCGACCCCGCGCGGATTCTCGCCTTCACCTTTACCAACAGGGCCGCGGAGGAAATCGCCTCGCGCCTCAAGGACCTGGGGCCGCGCGCCGACGGCGTCAAGCGCGGAACGATCCACGCCTTCTGCGCAGGAATCCTCCGCGAGTTCGGGGACCGGGTTGGTCTGGAACGCCGCTTCGGAATCGCCGACGAAGGCTACCAGCTGGAGATACTCAGGCGCCTGCACGTGCACCCCAGGCACCAGAAGAAGTACCTGGGTCTCTTCTCTACTTACCGTTTCAGCGACGAACCGCTCTATCCGGAAACGAGGGCTGTCCTCGGAGATTATGAGCGTCTCCTGGCCAGCAGAAATGTCGTCGACTTCGACATGCTCCTGCTGAAAGCCGCCGAGCTCCTGGAGAACGCCGATGCCGCGGCCGCGGTGCGCGGCCAGTGGACCGCGCTGCTGGTGGACGAGTTCCAGGATTTGAACTCGGCTCAGTACCGCGTAGTCCGCGAGCTCGCTCGAGAGCACAACAATGTCTTCGCGGTCGGCGATCACGAGCAGTCGATCTTCGCGTGGACCGGGGCAAAGCCGGGGATCCTCAAGGATTTCATGGGCGATTTCAAGATCACACCGGCGAACACGGTGCAGCTTCAGGAGAACCATCGGTGTCCGCGTGAGGTCTTCGAGCCAGCTCGGATTCTGCTCTCCAACAATCCCACACTGTTCGACGATTACGTTCCGGCCACCGCAAATCGGGATTCGGGATTCCCGGTGGAAACGCGCGGGTTCGAAGACGACGGCGCCGAGGTCGCGTGGATAGTTGACGACCTGCGACGCGACGCTGCCGAGCACGGACACGCGTGGGGTGACGTTGCCCTGCTGTATCGCCGGCACACGATTGGCGAATGCATCGAGACGGCCTTTGTCAACGCCGGAATTCCCTGCCGGCTGGCACACGGGCGCGCTCTCGCCGAGGATCCTGTCGTCGCCTATGTAGTTGCCGCGTTACGCGTGATTTCATCTCCCGACGACGACATCTGGAGGCAACGCTTCTTCGCCATCGTCCTTCCCCGCGCCCTGTTTGAGGAGGCACGCGCTCAGGCGGAATCCGACAAGATCGACCTGACGTTGCAGCTCCGTAAAATGGTCGCCCGGCTGCCGCAGGGAGACGCCAGCCGCCGTCAGCTCAGCCGCGCGCTCAGTGCGTGGCGAAACCTCGAGGCGGTGGCAAGACAACACGACACTCTGCCGGCGCTCGTTCAGGAATTGGTGGCGCAGCGAATTCGAAGAGTCAAATCGGTGCTCGATGAGCGACACGATGAGCTGTCCGACCCCGCGGAGAATGTGGAAGTGGTCCGCCTTGCCGAGCGGCTGAGAAACGCCCGCACGATCGACAAGCCCGTGTGGATTCCTCGACTGGGCGGCACGGAGATAGCGCTCAAGGGACTCCTTATCGCCTGTGGATTCCGAAAGGTAGATGTAGGCGTGTCGCATCCCGCAGATGCCGAATGCCTAAGCGCCGACGATGTGCCATCCCTCGGACTTGCACTCGGCTTGTTCAAGGCAGTGCAATTCCTCGAGATCGGCGACGATCCCGGCAGCTCACGCAGTTTTACGGCGGTTGATCTCGAAACTACCGACACCGATACACGCCTCGCAGAAATTGTCGAGATCGCGGGAGTACGCGTTCGTGACGGAGTTATCGTCGAGACGTTTGCGAAGTTGGTGAAGCCGAAAGCAGCGATACCAGCGGGATCTACCGAGGTTCATGGAATAACCGACGCTGACGTCGTAAATGCCCAGCCCTTCGAGGCAGTGTGGCCGCAGTTTCGCGCATTTTGCGGGGACGATGTGATCGTCGCTCACAACGGTTACGAGTATGATTTCTGGATCATGCGACGAATGTGCAACGCGTGCGGCGAGACCTTCGATTTGTGCACGTACGACACGTTGCCGCTGGCTCGCGATCTTTACCGGACAAGTCGCCGGCTCTCGGACCTTGCCTTGCAATTCGGCATCGACAGCGGCCAGAGTCATCGTGCGGAGGACGACGCCCGCACGCTCGCGCAGGTGTTCGTCAAGCTGGACGACGCCAAGCTGTCCAGGGCGCGAAAGACCGCGCTGGTCAACCACCTCGATCACCTGGCACTGGCTCTCGCGCTCGCCGACGAAGGCTCGC
Organism: Gemmatimonadaceae bacterium; assembly: GCA_039927215.1. Taxonomy (GTDB): domain Bacteria; phylum Gemmatimonadota; class Gemmatimonadetes; order Gemmatimonadales; family Gemmatimonadaceae; genus UBA4720. Next base: position 974 of record JBDSVO010000203.1, on the reverse strand, counting down.
TCTCGGACGAGGCGCGACTATTCCGCGAGCTCAGCCGCGTGTTTCCGTTTTTCCGGCGAAGCACCTGTCTCGAAGCGTACGAGCGTGAGCGAGGTGGCGATGAGTCGATCGTCTCGATGGATGAAGCCATCGAACGACTCGGCGGCGCGGAGCTGATGGAAAAGATCCGCAGCGAAAAGAGTCCCCGTGAGCGTTACCCCGGAACGATGCTCAGGCTGCGCCGGCTGATCGAGCAGATACCGGAGGGACCAAGGCACGAGCAGATCGACGCTTTCCTCGAGCGTGCGGTATTATCGAAGTACGACCCCGATGAGCCGGATTCGAGACGCGTGAATCTCCTCACGCTACATTCGACCAAGGGGCTGCAGTTCTCGCGGGTCTACATTGTTGGCGCGGAAGACGTTGAGCTGCCCGGCGGTCACCCGGTGGACGGTCCGACGACAGACGAGATCGAGGAGGCGCGGCGTTTGATGTATGTGGGCATGACACGCACGAAGGACCGTCTCGTGATCACGCGAGTTGAGACGAGGCAGGGAAAGCGGACCGGGGGCCATCAGTTCCTCGATGAGATGGGACTTCTTCCCTATGACGCGTGATGACTGATCCTCGCTCAGCGCCGACTGGCAGGGAATGGCGCGTCACCGTCGGCGCGCAGGAGACGTCCGCTGTTTTCGAGGCTTCTGACGACTTGTCCGCCGCGCCAGTTTTCGTTTGCGCGCACGGCGCCGGCGGAAACTTCGCCGACAAGAGCATCGTTGCACTTACTCGGGCGCTCCGGTCACGCGGTTTGAGCACGGTTCGCTTCAACTTTCTTTATCGCGAGAAAAAATCAGGCCGGCCCGATCCGATGCCGCGGCTGGAGGAATGTTTTTCCGCCGTCGTCGCGCACACACGGGCGGAGATCAATCCGAAAACGTTGATCATCGGCGGACGATCGATGGGCGGCCGCGCCGCATCGATGATGGCAGCGAGCG
>JBDSVO010000202.1:0-5436 GCA_039927215.1 Gemmatimonadaceae bacterium | reverse complement strand
GACGGCATTCCCTGGCGGTCTGCGGGTGGGTAGTAGGTGCCGCCGAAAAAAGGCACTCCTTCAGGCGTGAGAAATACTGTCATCGGCCAGCCACCCTGGCCGGTGAGCGCCTGCACGGCCTGCATGTAGATACTGTCGAGGTCAGGTCGTTCCTCGCGGTCGACCTTGATGTTGACGAACAGCTCGTTCATCAGCCGCGCTGTTTCTGCGTCCTCGAACGACTCGTGGGCCATCACGTGACACCAGTGACAGGCCGCGTATCCGATGCTGAGAAGAATGGGCCGGTCTTCGGTTCGCGCTCGGGACAGCGCTTCCTCTCCCCACGGATACCAGTCCACCGGGTTGTCCTGGTGCTGCTGCAAGTACGGACTGGTCTCGCGGGCGAGTCTGTTAGGCATTTGGGTTATAGGTGAGCAGCCGCGAGAAGTGAGTCGGGATGGCGCGCGCCTCGCTATACATCCCGCAATATGTAGCTCGCTGCCTGGTGAAGCACCGCTCGCTCACTTTTGAACGCGATGGTCTCGATCGCCTGGCCGACGTCCATCCATCGCGCTTCGTTCACTTCGTGGTCGTGGTCCGCGACCTCGCCGGACAAGTACTTCATTAGAAAGAAGTGGACGAACTTGTGGATCCTGACGCGCCTTCCCGCGACCGTGGCTTGATACCAGTACTCGACGAGCTTCAGTTTCTCCACGATCTCTGCCTGGAGGCCGGCCTCCTCGCGAACTTCGCGAATTGCAGTTGTTTCCGGCGTCTCGTCGGGATCCACCAGACCCTTGGGCAGCTGCCAGCGCGGTGGCTGTCCAACCGAGATAAGAGTGACCTCGAACCGTTTTTCAGCGAGCGGCCGGAACACAACTCCACCCGCCGATACGTGTGTCTCCGTCGAAATCGGAGCTCGAGCTTTGGTCATGAGCCGCTCAGCGCGTTAGTTTCCTGCCGCGTGTGAATGCAGGTGCGGTATCACTACTGCAGGTTGAGGACCCCATAGGGCTCTTACGGAGCCTCCCGAAGCTGCCGACAATAACTGAGCCTACTCATGACATCAGCCGGATCATCGGACCTAAATAACTATCTGGAAAAGAACGACGCGAGGATTCAGGAGGAGCTGTTCGAGTTCCTGCGGATTCCCAGCGTGAGCGCCAGGTCAGAGCACAATGTCGATGTGGCGCGGGCAGCCACATGGCTGAAGGAGTGCATGGAGAAGAGCGGCATGACCGCGCGAATCTACCATACTGCCGGTCATCCCATCGTGGTCGGGGAGTGGCGCAATGCCCCCGGCGCGCCGACGGCCCTCGTCTATGGTCACTACGACGTTCAGCCTGCCGAGCCCCTCGACTTGTGGACGTCTCCGCCATTCGAGCCCGAAGTGCGCGACGGGAAATTCTACGCACGCGGCTCAGTAGACGACAAAGGACAGCTCTTCCTTCATGTAAAAGCGATCGAAGCGCACCTCGCGACACGGTCGAAGCTTCCGCTCAACATCATTCTCATCGCTGAAGGCGAAGAGGAAGTGGGCAGCGCGAATCTCGAGAAGTTCATCAGCGAGAACCAGGATCTGCTGAAGTCCGATGTCGCAGTGATTTCCGACTCGGCAATGTTCGCCCCCGGTCAGCCGTCAATTCTCAGCTCACTTCGAGGGCTGGCGTATTTCCAGATCGACGTTCAAGGTCCGCTCTGCGATCTGCATTCCGGGAGCTACGGCGGCGCAGTGGTGAATCCGGCGATGGCGCTGGCGCGAATACTCGCGACGCTGCACGACGAGAACGGTCACATCGCAATCGAGGGGTTCTACGACGATGTCCGCCAGTGGGAGCCCCGCGTTCTCGATGGGATGAAAAGGCTGCCGTTCGACGAGCAGGAATTCCGGCGGGAAGTCGGTGCACCTGACTTGGGCGGTGAGAAGGGCTATACGATTCTCGAGCAGTTATGGGCGCGGCCCACGTGCGAAGTGAACGGCATTATCAGCGGCTACACGGGCGAGGGCGCAAAGACAGTTCTTCCCGCGAAGGCGATGGCGAAAGTCAGCTGCCGGCTGGTGCCGGACCAGGATCCAGCCGAGATAGAGAAGCTGATGGACGCGCACATAAAGCGTGTTGCGCCAAAAGGCGTGAATGTCACTGTGAAGCATCTCCACGGCGGCCGGCCATGGAGGGCGGAGCTCGACGGCCCGATCTTCGACGCTGCGCGTCGTGCGCTCAAGTCGGCATTCGAGAAAGATCCGGTGATTGTCGGCGAGGGTGGATCAATTCCGGTCGTCGGCGATTTCGAAAGAATACTCGGCACCCCCGTGTTACTCGTCGGCTTCGGATTGCCCGGCGAGAATGCGCATGCTCCGGACGAGTGGATGAGCGTGGATAATTTCCGGAAAGGCATGAGCGCAATGGCCGTACTCTGGGATGAATACGGCCGCAACGGAAAACCCTAGGTCGTCGGGGGCAGTCCTATGCTCCGGAGTGCCTCTAGTGCCTGGTGACGGCGCAGATTCCATTCAAACCATTGGTCCGGCGCGCGGCGACGCGGATTCCCGTATCGCGCAACCAGCTCTCCGTGCAGCTGACCCCGTAAAGGTTCTGGAAGTGACGGCATCCGTCTGACGATCACCGGAATCGCGTTCGCCGAGAGCTCCAGCGTGATGTACCTGGCATCGAGTTTTCCGGTTGTTGCAACCCTGTCCATGTTGGCGGATGCGATCCATGCTTCGTGATTCCAGAACACGAGAACGAGAAAAGCAGCAACGGCCACAGTGAACACGCGACGAAAAAGCAACCCGGTGTCGAGGGTGCCGATGACACCGGCTGCCAGCGCGAGCAACGCCGCCGCTAGAACGACCATATAGACCTGCGCATACAGACGAGAAACCGTGTATCCGTACGCGGCCTCGTACAGCGTCACGCGGTTGAATGCGGAGATGAGGATGATCACTACCGCGACAAGCATGGCGAGCGTCAAAGTTCTGATCCGCGCTGCGTTGCCGTTAACCCGCCCATACCGCTCGCTGACCAGGATGAGAATTACGGAGCACGTAGCCACTACGGTCAGCTCACCGAAGCCTCGTTGAGCGTACTCCGCGAAAGTAATTCCTGAGCCCGGCTCGCTCGGAGCATTGCCGAAGAGATAGCTGAGCTGCACTCCGATGAAGAGCCAGAAAAGCGCGGCAACGCCGGAGACGAGGATGAGGCGCTCGGTCGCTCCGAGCCAGCGATCACCGCTATCGGCACCCGGAGTAACTGGAGGAGGCAATCTCTGGGCGAGCGGCTGGAGAGCCGCGTAGCTGTAGGCACCGAGTGTCACGACCAGCAGAACGAAGAAGAAAATCATCCGCGGAATGAACGACCAGGTCTCAATGATCCGGGCAATCTCGTCACGCCAGCCCGCGAAAACCGGATCAGCGCCCGCGAGGAGTAGTCCGAAGAAGAGGACGACGGGGACTGTAATAATTGTTCCGCGCAGGACTGCTCGCGAGCGGCTGGATCGAAAGACGTCCGCCAAACCCGAAAACCGCCTGAATGCTTCGGCGAGGGCATTGGCGGCAGCGATGAACGGAGCGCTGATGACAAATCCGGCTGTAAGGCGATGAAGTCCCGGATCAATTGTGAAAAGCATTGCCAGTGCGAGAAAGAGCATCACGCCGAGGCAGCTCAGCGCGACAATCGGGGATTCGGCGTTGATCGAAGCGGCGCCCGCGAGAATTGTCGCGGTGCCGACCATGAGCAGGGCCGAGCCGTTGAGTGTGCCCCGCGCCTGCATCAGCATCACGAGTCCGATCGAAGCGCAGGCAGTCCAGACCCCCCAATTAATTCCGGGGCGGGCGTCGAACATGAGCCAGGCGCCAATCGCGGCGACGATGATAGCAGCCGCCCACACGAGGCGCGTATCTCTTGTTCCCAGCCGGCCTACCGTCCCTGTCAATCTCTCTCCGGTTCGGTCATCGAAGAGAATCTACGCGAGCTTATCTATTCTAGCAAGTACTTTGTAATACAAAGCAACTCTTCTCCGCGTTCTCTACCTGCGGCTAGAAGCGCCACTCCCGTATGAAGAACAACCCGAGCACGCTAGTCGTCGAGGGCATCTGCAGGGCGAGACTCGGCTCTCGGAGAATGAAACGAGGCTCAAAGCTCGTCTCGAGCCGGTATCCTCGCAGCCCTCCAAAGCGGTGCTGTACGTAGATACCGGGACGCTTCAATGCCTGCGGATCGGGTCGCACCTGTAAACCGACAAACGTGTGCGATTTGATGTACTTCCCGAACTCGAGCTCAGTACCTCGCAGGAAGCCGCCAACGTCCGTCTGAACGTCCGCCGGCGTGATGTTGAACACGTCGGCTCCGAGGGACTGCGCGGCCTCACCCGCCGCCTCGTCGGCCACGACGCCGAGGGCTACGCTGGCAAGCTGCTGCGCGGCGAGAGCTGCGCCGGCGCCGATGAGGTTGTTGCTGCTCCCCACACCGGATGCCTCGAGCTGCAGCAATGACGATGAAGAGCGGCCGAACGCCAGGTAGCTCAGAAGATCACTCTGGGGAATCGGCGGCTGCGCATCGCTCTCCAGCGAGATGCGCGGATTCAACAGCGTTCCACCGATGAGAATTCGGATATCGAACGCTTCGCGTGACGGCAACCGCACCTCGTACGCACCGGTCACCTGCAGCGTGGGGTTCAGCTGGTCGATGTTGATGAACGTCGCCGATCCGCGCTTGATCTCGAACCGCTTCGTAAGGAAGCGGTACTCGCCCCTCTCGCTGAGCAGGACGCCGTCGAAGACCAGGGATTGTTTCGCGCGGTTGACGTGAATGGCGAGGTCGCCGTCACTGTACACCTCGACGTTCGCGTCGCGGGACCGGACGAATACGTCGCGATCCACGCGCAGGTTCACGTCCATTCGGAGGTTCGCCAGCAAGGGTGACTGCGCGGGGAATATCTCCCGGTTGCTTGCGACCGCCGTGTCGAGAACGCTGAACAATGCGGGATCCCTGTCCGCGACAATTTTCTTGCCGTCGGACTCTGGGATCATCAGAACGCCGTCGAGAATCCGCAGACCGCCGCTGACGTACGGTGCGTTGAACGGCCCGACGATCGAAAGGTCAGTGCTTGCCAGGAGCCTGCCCTTGTCGTTGTCCAGAACGAGCGCACGGTTCGCCTGCGCCTTCAGATCGAAGCTCGGGTTGCGGAGTGAGCCAATGCCAAGTCCCCCGGTAATCGCGATGCGACCCTGGCTGTAGGCAACAAGCGAATCAACGATGACCGTATCCCGGAGCATTCGAATCGAGCCGTTGATCCTTTTGAGATTGATCCCGACGGGAACTACGCGTGCCTCCGCATTCTGGAAGAGGAACTGACCGGTGACCTCGGGGCGGCTCAGGGTCCCACCGACCTTGAAATTCGAGACGACGTTACCCCGCATGTTGGTCACGTATTGATTGATCTGCGGAATCATATCCA
>JBDSVO010000201.1:0-6220 GCA_039927215.1 Gemmatimonadaceae bacterium | reverse complement strand
TCGATGATCACATCGGCAGCGTCACCAAATTGATGACGGCTGTCCAGCGCCCGCCCGCTTTCGGCGCCGAGCCCAAGGTTGTAGTGCGGTGTGCGAAATCCGGAGAGCACATGCATTCCGGCGGCCCGAACTCCGTGTCGCTCGAGATCCTGGATTACCAGCTCCAGTTTGTCGAGCAACGGCTCGCGCAGAACGACGTACTTCGGCCACACATCTGCCTGGTCGTGCGTGAGGAACTCGTGAAGCTGAAAATGCTCCGATACGCGCATGTATTGATTCTCGAGTGTCACCTCGACGAATCCCATCGGATTCTCGTAGGCCTCGGAACGGAGACGGCCCTTCTCTTCCGGCCAGTAGCCAACGCGATATGTCCCAACGGAGCCTGCGACCTTGTCGCCAAACGATTTCATCGTGATCATCGAGAAGCGACCGACCTTACTGGCGCCGGTGATTTCCTGAACTGTTGGAATGAGCTTTGACGTATAGCTGAGATTATTTGCAATGGCGGGGATCCTGATATTGCGCGGCGGGAGGACGAACATTGCCAGAAGCTTCCCGCTCCTGCCCGCGAGATGGACAACCATTGCCCGAAGGCTCGTGCTGTCGACAATAGGCAGTTTGGCAACCGCCGCGACCTCGGGATGGACATCGAACCTTGGAGTCGTTTGAGCTGCCGCGACGCTCGGGATGAGCGGCAGCAGTACGAGAGCGGCTCTGAAGCGGGCGTACAGGCGAGGGCTCAAAAAAGATACTCCCAGCCGGCTTGGGTTAAGCCGGAGGTAACAGGACCGCCCTAGAGACGGATCGATCAAACAATTGGTCACGCCCGAGTGGACCAAAGGGACGCGATGGACGACCCAACATAACAGTCGAGACGCGACCGCGACAGAACCACTTTCCCCCCAATTTTTCGGCCCGGAAAACAAAAACCCGCCGGACCCAGGTCCCGGCGGGTTTTCTCGCTGCAAAACCTCAGCCCATCATGTGCAGGTAATTAGACCGTTGACCGAAGACTGACATGTCTTGGTCGTGAGTGTGTGCGTCGCAACCGCTGACCATCCAGCCGGTGGGCCGGCAACTGCGGTCGCTGCCATCGTCACGTTCTGCGACGCGGTGAAGCCCTGCGCCGAGCCGTTGCCTGAGAAGTACGTGCCGGCGCTGTCGGCTGCGTAGCTCTCTTCATACGTGGCGAGGTTGCGAAGGTCAGCCTTCATCGATGCGAGGTAGGCCTTCTCCTTGGTATTCGCGAACTTCGGGATCGCGATCGCGGCAAGAATGCCGATGATGACGACGACGATCAGAAGCTCGATCAGCGTGAAACCCTTTTTGGTGCGGATCATTACATTCTCCTTTGGACAGAGGAAGCAGGGGGTTGACGGCGCCGGTGGGGGTTGCCGGCGCCTGGCCGCACTAAGGCACCCAGCGCGCCAAAGAATTTGGAAATAGTCAAGTCGTGTAGACGCAACGATTTGACTACTTCAACCTCGCTTTGAACGAGAGCGAATTGTCTCGCAAAATGCCTGTTGCATTGCAGTCCGCATTAGCCTTGGCAAGCGGCCGCGCGGCGCGTTACACGCCCGGCGCGAGTAATTTTCCCGCGGACAATAAGCGGGGATAGTATCTCCCGGTCGACTACGCCGCCCCAATGACCTTCACCAGCGGATCAACTATTTCATGCAGATAGCCGTCCCACGCGAAATCGCTCGAGGAGAGCGTCGAGTAGCGCTCACACCGGACGTGATACCGCAGCTGGTCGGCGCGGGTCACAAAATCCTCGTCGAGCGAGGTGCTGGAGACCTCGCGGGGTTTCAGGATGACTCATACAGTGCGGCCGGTGCACAGCTCGTTGATGACGCGCCGACGCTCTACGCCGCAGCTGAAATGATTCTCAAAATTCAACGACCGGCAACCGGCCCGTCGGAGAAGGTCGATGAGCTCGCGCTCATCAAGGAAGGCGCGGTCCTCGTCGGCCTGCTTCAGCCCGCGGGAGACGCCGAATTCTTTCGACGCGTTGCCGAGCGGCGCATCACCGCACTTTCAATGGAGCTCGTTCCCCGCACGACGCGAGCGCAGATGATGGATGCGCTCTCATCGCAGAGCACAGTCGCCGGCTACAAGGCGGTACTGATCGCTGCGAATGCACTCCAGAAGTTTTTTCCGATGCTGATGACGGCGGCCGGCACAGTGCGTCCGGCAAAAGTTCTGGTCATCGGTGCCGGCGTCGCCGGGCTTCAGGCGATCGCGACCGCACGGAGGATAGGCGCGGTTGTGGAAGCTTTCGACACACGGCCCGTCGTGAAGGAACAGGTCCAGAGCCTTGGCGCGACATTTGTCGAGCTCGGCGTCGGCTCCGAGCTGGCACAGGACGCGGGCGGCTACGCGAAGGAATTACCTGAGGAGCACATCCAGAGGGAAAAACAGCTCATCCACGATCGCGCTGCGCTCGCCGATGTAATCATTACCACTGCACTCATTCCCGGGCGACGTGCACCGGTGCTCGTAACGGCTTCGACCGTGGCTGCGATGCGGCCCGGGTCCGTCATCGTCGATCTCGCCGGCGAGCAGGGAGGAAATTGCGAGCTCAGCGTGCCGGGCGAGACCGTCGTAAAAAATCGCGTCACGATCATCGCGCCTCTTCACATCTCGAGTGATCTCGCATTTCACGCAAGCCAGATGTACGCTAAGAACGTATCGGCGCTCGTAACATTGCTGGCTCCGAAGGGGACGCTGGATCTGAATTTCAAGGACGACATCATCGAAGCCGTTTGCGTGACCGCGAATGGCGAGATCAGATACGCGCCCGCGCGTGAGCGCCTCGGTTTCACTTTGCCGGAAACGAAGGCAAGCACGGTCGGCTCTGGCAGCGAACAATCATCTCAATCAGCGGGGGCATCAACGTGAGCCAGGAGCTAGTGCTCGGGATTTACGTCTTCATTATGGCGATGTTCGTCGGGTTCGAGGTCATATCGCGAGTCCCGTCGGTGCTTCACACTCCGCTCATGTCGGGCACTAACGCGATTCATGGAATCGTCGTGCTTGGCGCAATGCTCGTGGCCGGCTCGGCTGATACGACGCTGTTGAAGGTGCTCGGGTTTGTCGCGGTGGTTTTCGGAGCGGCGAATGTGTTCGGAGGCTTTGTCGTGACGGACAGGATGCTGGAGATGTTCCGCAAGCGCGACGTGGAGAAGAAGAAGGATGCTTGATGTCCGGCAGTCGGGCATCGCCATCGCGTACATCGTCGCAGCCGTTCTGTTCATCCTCGGGCTGAAGCAGCTCAGCTCACCGGCGACCGCGCGGTCCGGCAATCGGCTCGCCGCGATCGGAATGGCTCTCGCGCTCGCCGCAACTCTTCTCGACCGCCAGATAATTTCCTTCTGGATCATCGCCGTCGGCATGCTCGTGGGTGCCGCGATTGGCATCTACTTCGCGCGCACCGTTCAAATGACGGCCATGCCGCAAATGGTTGCGCTGTTCAACGGCATGGGTGGTGGAACCGCAGCCCTCGTTTCAGTAGCCGAATATCTTCGCCTGACGCGCGGAATGGGACCGACAGCCGTCGGCGTTGGCGAAGCAACATCGATAGTCCTCGGCACCGCGATCGGCGCGATCTCTTTCACCGGCAGCTTGATTGCCTTCGGGAAGCTGCAGGAGCTGCTCTCGGGGAAACCGCTTCAGTTCCCGTTTCAACGCTGGTTGAACGGGCTGATTCTGCTCGCCATTGCGGCGCTTGGCGTTGCGATCGCCCTTGGAATTTCCGGAGTGCCCGCGCTCTGGCTGCTGTTCGGAGCGGCGCTGTTGCTCGGAGCTCTTTTCGTACTGCCTATCGGCGGCGGTGACATGCCGGTAGTGATCTCGATCTTGAACTCGCTCACAGGTCTGGCGGCGGCGCTGACGGGTTTCGTGCTGCACAATCAGATGCTCGTTGTCGCTGGAGTTCTCGTGGGTGCGTCGGGGACGTTGCTCACGCTGCTGATGAGCACGGCGATGAATCGTTCGGTTGGCAATGTTCTGTTCGGCGCGTTCGGTGCGGGCGCAATCGATGCGGCAACCCAGGGGTTCGCGGTTCCGCGGACTGTGAAGCAGACGACCGCAGAGGACACAGCGATTGCCCTCGCATATGCGCGCAGCGTCGTCGTCGTTCCGGGTTACGGCCTCGCGGTGGCAGAGGCACAGCATACGGTTCGCGAGCTCGCAACGGATCTGGAGAAGCGAGGAGTCGAGGTGAAGTACGCAATTCATCCTGTCGCGGGGCGAATGCCCGGTCACATGAACGTGCTGCTGGCTGAGGCAAACGTCCCGTACGATCAGCTTCTCGAGATGGACCAGGTGAACGGCCAGTTCGCGCAGACTGATGTAGTGCTCGTCGTCGGCGCGAACGATGTAGTGAATCCTGCGGCGAGAGACGATCCGACGAGCCCCATTTATGGAATGCCGATCCTCGACGTCGATCGTGCTCGCAATGTCGTGGTGCTAAAGCGGAGTATGGGACACGGCTTCGCCGGCATCGACAACGCTCTCTTCTACCACGACAACACGCGAATGCTCTTTGGGGACGCTCGACAATCTCTGGTGAAGATCGGGGAGGCGCTCAAAACCGCGTAGGGTGCAGCTGCAAAGGAAGCGACCACGAAGAACGCCAAGAAGCCACACGAGGCCTCGAACGCTGCGAATGCCCCGCCTGGGCGTCTTCACTCAATTGTCAGCCGGCTATCTCCGCGTGGTGATCGCAATGACGCCGCCACTGTTGCCCAGGCCGAACGTTGTCTGTGCTTCCCCCGCTTGGTAAAGGCGGACCTCGGCGATCTGCGTGGAGTCGATATTCCGTAGCGTATTGATATCTCCAAACGGGACGCCGTCGAGAAATACATTGGCGTACAAACTCGTCCTTTGGGCGTTACCGAGGGTCGTCGGTCCTCGCGAAACGAGGAAATTCGGCCGGAGGCGAGTGATGACGTCGAACGCACTGCCGGACACTCCGGCGGAGCTGATCTCCTCCTGCGTGAGCACCTGCGACCTGCGGGTATCGCTGCCGGTGCCCGAGGACGCCGCCGCGCAGCCAAGCGACATAGCGACGATCAGAACGGGAAGCAGACGGGCGCGGACCATTGTTACCTCCTCGAGGGACCTCAAATAATACACTACGGACGGGGTGGGATTCGAACCCACGGTACGCTATAAACGTACACACACTTTCCAGGCGTGCGCCTTAAACCACTCGGCCACCCGTCCCGATTTTAGCGGAGAGTATTCATGCTTGTCTCCGTCTCACACCCGCCTCGAGACAATAAAGAGCGCCCGTTCATCAGCTGGCGCTCGAGGCACTCGCATTTTAAGGGTTAGGCACGTGAAATCAAAGCGCGCAGCGATGGGTCACTCAGACGCACAAAGTCCGGTGCTTGGGGTACTATCTCATCTGCCGATGATTCGTTGGCGGTCGGCAACGCTGAAAAGTCCTGGAATAATTCGCATATTTGTGATATTCACCGTAAAATTACGTTTACAATAACGCCCTGATCCGCTAGATTCATCATACGTTGGGGCGATTCGTCCCTTCCCTTTCCGGAGCCATCAATGGCACCAACCAAAAGTCTGATCAGAATATTCTCGCTTGTGATGATGCTCTTAGCGACGGTCAGCTCCGCTGCCTACGCGCAGCATGGTAGCGGCGAACCTGGCGTTGCAAGCTTTCTCTCCGCCGTGAATTCGGTGGGCGATGAAATCCGAGCTTTGAACGCCGAAAAGAGCGTAACCGCCAATGATATTCACCTGCTGAGCGTGCAGAAGCTCTCAAACAGCGGTAATGCCGCCACCCTGACCAAGGCGATTGCGAAGAACGCTGCGCAGATCGCTACGTTGCGCGACGCAATCAGAAGCAACGCCGGCATAACGGCGAAGCTCGCAGCGAGCGGCGTCTCGGTCGACCAGGTGGTGGCGATGCACGTCGATGCCGGTAGCGAGATTCACATCTTTTATCAGTAGCCCGGAACGCCGGATCGGGATAGGGAGTAGAGGAGGATAACTCCTCTACTTCCCTCCCACACCACCGGACATGCGGGTCCGCATCCGGCGGTTCAGAGTGTTGAGGTTAGCGTTTACATAGGCGCGGTACCCCAAGTGATTCGAAATACCGGCCGGGAAGTGCAATGTTGAGCGCCTTGTGGTTAGCTACATGCCACCAGCTTCGCCCGTATCGAGCCGCGATCCAGAGTGCAGCACCGCC
>JBDSVO010000200.1:0-2735 GCA_039927215.1 Gemmatimonadaceae bacterium | reverse complement strand
GACTCGCCGTCGACCGTAATGCAGAACGGAGTGCCGATCTCATCCTGACGCCGGTAGCGCCGCCCGATGGCGCCGCTGTCATCGTAGAAAACCGGAAACGCCGAGCGCAGATCATCGGCGATCTTGTGGGCCATCTCCGGCATCCCGTCTTTTTTCACCAGCGGGAAAACTCCCGCCTTGATCGGGGCGAGCGCGGGACTCAGTCCGAGGACCGTGCGGCCTTCGGTTTCACCTTCGACGCTCTCTTCCCGATAGCCGTTAACGAGCACCGCGAGCAATGTTCGGTTCGGTCCGACAGCGGTCTCGACGACGAACGGGACGTAGCGCTTGTTGGCACCGTGATCGAAGTACTCCAGCTTCTTGCCGGAGAACTTCTGGTGCTGCGATAGATCGAAGTCGCCGCGGTTATGAATTCCTTCCAACTCCTGGAAGCCGAGCGAGCCACCGAAGTCGAACTGTACGTCGAACGCTGCGCGGGCGTAGTGAGCGAGCTCGTTCTCACCGTGCTGGTGAAACTGCAGGCGGTCCGGCGCGAGCCCCAGGCCCTGGTGCCATTTCATCCGTTCTTCCTTCCAGTACTCGAACCACTTCTCGTCGGTACCCGGCTCCACGAAAAACTGCATCTCCATCTGCTCGAACTCGCGCGTCCTGAAAATAAAGTTTCCCGGCGTGATCTCGTTTCTGAACGCCTTGCCGATTTGCGCGATGCCGAAAGGAATTCGCTGGCGCGTGGACTGCTGGACGTTGAGGAAATTGACATAAGTACCCTGTGCCGTTTCCGGCCGCAGGTAAATGGTCGCGGCGCTGTCTTCCACCGGACCCATGAACGTCTTGAACATGAGGTTGAACTGGCGCGGGGCGCTGAGCGTCCCCTTCATTCCGCACGCGGGGCACTGCGCATCTGGCGTGCCGGGAGTGCCCTTGATCTTCGGATCGTCGGCGCGAAAACGCTTCTTGCAGTTACGGCAGTCGACGAGTGGGTCAACGAATCCACCGACGTGGCCACTCGCTTCCCAGACGCGCGGGTGCATCAGAATTGCAGAGTCGAGGCCCTCGATATCGTCGCGCTGGCGAACCATCGCGCGCCACCATCGGTCCTGGACGTTTCGCTTGAGCTCGACACCCAGCGGCCCGTAATCCCAAACCGATCCGGTGCCGCCGTAGATCTCGGATGATTGAAATACGAAGCCGCGCCGCTTGCAAAGCGACACGAGCTTTTCCATCACATCGGGATAGTCTGGGGACATCCGGCTAAATATAGCGGAGGAAGGATGGGCTTCTGATCCACACCACCGTGCAGACACACCACCGTGCAGCGCTGATCAACCGAAATGAGGAGGCTGAAAATGCCGCAGCTACACGTCTTCAACAACACGACCCTCGACGGATACTTCACCGATCCGAAGGGCGACCTCAGCTGGGCCCACATGGGTAACGACGACGATCCAGAGTACCAGAAGTTTGTCGCGGAAAACGCGAAGGGCGGGGACACGCTCGTGCTTGGAAGGAAAACCTATGAGATGATGGCGAGCTACTGGCCAACGCCGGAAGCCAGCAAGAACCAGCCTGATGTAGCTGAAGGGATGAATAAGCTCAGAAAGATCGTTTTCTCGAAAACTCTGAACGAATTAAAATGGAATAACTCGATATTGGTGAAGGGCGATGCTGTGGAGGAAATGCGAAAGCTGAAGGCAGGAGATGGCAAGCACATGACTATTCTGGGAAGCGGCACGATCATTTCACAGCTGGCGCCTGCGGGCCTGATCGATGAGTACCAGCTTCTCGTGAACCCCGTCGTGCTGGGCGACGGCAGGACGATGTTTGACGGCGTCGCGAAGCAGCTCAAGCTGAAGCTGACGGGAACACGCGCCTTCGGTAACGGGAAGGTCTTGATGACTTACTCGTCAACCGGGTGAGCAGCAGGTTTCCGTGCGAAGAAAAAGCCCTGGCGCCGATTCGTGCCATGCAGACCTACGCGAGACCCTGCTCTCCTAAGCCCCAATGATCTGGTCCCGCCGCGTCCCGACGCTGACGTACGAAATCGGCGCATCAGAGAGTGATTCGATCCGGTCGAGATAGACCCGCGCTGCGCGGGGCAAATCGTCGAGCGAGCGAGCATCGGCCGTTGAGCACTGCCAACCCTCGAGCCACTCGTATTGTGGCTCTGCCGTCTCGAGAGCAACGAGATCGCCGGGAAATTCCGAGTGCAGCTCGCCGTCAATGCGATATGCAGTACAAATCGCGATGCGATCCAGCGTATCGAGCACATCGAGCTTGGTCACCGCCAAGCCGGTGAGACCATTGATGCGCGTGGCGTAACGGACGACAACGCTGTCGAACCAGCCGCATCGCCGGGGACGACCGGTGGTAGCGCCGAATTCGTTGCCGAGCTCGCGGATCCGAGAACCGAGCTGCTCGTCCAGCTCCGTCGGAAGCGGCCCATTCCCAACGCGCGTTGTGTACGCCTTTACGATGCCAAGCGCCGCGTGAATCGAACTCGGCGCAATCCCGACACCAATTGCAGCACCGCCTGACGTCGTGCTGCTGGACGTCACGAACGGATACGTCCCATGATCCACATCGAGCATCGATCCCTGGGCCCCTTCGAGCAATATGCTCGCGCCGTTTTTGATGGCGTTATGGATCGCGAGCCCGACGTCCTGCGTAATCGGTAAAATGCGCGGAGCCAGTCGCTCGAGTGTAGCGAGAGTAGCCTCCAGGTCCGCTCGCTCCGC
>JBDSVO010000199.1:0-13829 GCA_039927215.1 Gemmatimonadaceae bacterium | reverse complement strand
GCGCTGGTGGAAAACGAGGCTGGCTTCCAGAGCGCTCAGCGCACCGCAATGAAGAACGCAACCGACAATGCCGGCGACATTCTCAACGTGCTTCGCCGCACTTATAACCGCGCCCGGCAGGCGCAGATCACTCAGGAGATCGCCGAAATCGTTGGCGGCTCCGCGGCACTCGAGGGTTAGTCATGGCCACAGCAATCGCAACCGAGAAGAACGTCGGCAAAGTCGTCCAGGTCATCGGCCCGGTACTCGACGTCGAGTTCGAGTCGGAGAATCTTCCCGAGCTCTACAACGCGCTCCGCATCACCGGGACGTCAGCAGCTGGTGTCGATATCGACGTCACGTCCGAGGTGCAGCAGCACATCGGCCGCAACCAGGTTCGCGCGGTGGCAATGTCGGCGACGGATGGCGTGGTGCGCGGCATGGAAGTCATCGACACCGGCTCGCCGATTACAGTTCCTGTCGGTGAGGCCGCACTTGGCCGCATCCTCAACGTGCTCGGCAACCCGGTAGATGACGGTCCGGAGATTCCGGCCGACGTCGAGCGCTGGCCGATTCACAGGTCGGCACCCCCGTTCGCCAACCTCGAGCCGAAGACGGAAGTATTCGAGACCGGCATCAAGGTCGTCGATCTCATTGCGCCGTTCGTGAAGGGTGGAAAGATCGGGCTGTTCGGCGGCGCTGGCGTCGGCAAAACCGTCGTCATCCAGGAGCTCATTCAAAACGTGCAGAAGGGCCACGGCGGCCGGTCGGTATTCTGCGGCGTCGGCGAGCGGACTCGCGAAGGCAACGATCTCTATCTCGAATTCAAGGAAGCCGGAATTCTGGACTCGGTTGCGCTCATCTATGGTCAGATGAACGAGCCACCGGGAGCGCGGCTGCGTGTCGGCCTGTCAGGTCTGACTATCGCCGAGTACTTCCGGGATGTCGAGAACCAGGATGTGCTGCTGTTCATCGACAATATTTTCCGGTTCACGCAGGCTGGCTCGGAAGTTTCGGCCCTGCTGGGAAGAATGCCGAGTGCGGTTGGTTACCAGCCGACGCTGGCGACGGAGATGGGCGATCTGCAGGAGCGCATCACATCAACCAAGACGGGCTCCATTACGTCGGTGCAGGCGATTTACGTTCCCGCCGACGACATCACCGATCCTGCGCCGGCGACCGCCTTCGCTCACCTCGACGCGACTGTCGTTCTTTCGCGCGCGATCACCGAGCTCGGGATTTATCCTGCTGTCGATCCGCTCGCCTCGTCGTCGCGAATTCTCGACGCGCAGTTCATCGGCGACCGCCACTATAAGGTTGCGACCGATGTGCAAAGAATTCTGCAGCGCTACAAGGAGCTGCAGGACATCATCGCGATTCTTGGAATGGACGAGCTCTCGGAAGAGGACAAGCTCGTCGTAGGTCGCGCGCGCCGTCTGCAGCGGTTCATGTCGCAGCCGTTCGCGGTCGCCGAGCAGTTCACGGGAATTCCCGGGAAGTACGTGAAGCTCGAGGACACCATCTCCTCATTCGAGCGCGTCGTTGCGGGCGAGTTCGACCAGTTGCCGGAGCAGGCGTTTTATATGGCGGGGTCGATAGAAGAAGTTGTCGAGCAGGCCAACAAGATGGCGAAGGAGTAGGCGCGGGTGCTCAAGGTATCGGTGATCTCTCCGGAGGCCGTGTTGTTCGAAGGGGATGCAGAGTCGGTGGTCGCGCCCGCGTTCGATGGAGAGGTGGGGATTCTTGAGAATCACGCGCCGATGATGACGCTGCTCGGCAACGGTGTGCTGCGGCTGGGCGGCGGCAGCGGTGAAGCTGGGCGCGGAAACGCTCGGCACTTCAACATCGAAGGTGGATTTTTGCAAGTCGTGGACAACAACGTCAGAATCGTGACCGAGCGGGCGGAGGTGGCGTATTAACTGCGGAGTGACCTTGCCACCGGCATGCTCCCTCACAACCTTTGAACGATGTCCGACCCAAACCTCCCATCGATTCTTGTCGTCGACGACAACCAGGACAACGCGCACATCATCCGGGATTATCTGGAGGCGCGCGGCTACAAGATCTCGGTTGCCTACGACGGAAACCAGGCGATGGAGATCTTCGAGCGCGAGAAGCCTTCGATCATTCTCCTTGATGTGATGATGCCGGGCCGCGACGGCTGGCAGGTATGCCGGGAGATGAAGGACCACCCCACCCTCGGCTCCTCCATCCGCGTCGTCATGGTTACGGCGCTTCAAGACTGGATGAACAAGCGGCAGGCCCTTGAAACAGGCGCCGACGATTTCGTGGAGAAGCCGTTCGAGCTCGCGTCACTCGCGAAAGTAGTGGAGCGAAACGCAGCCCGGCTCGCCCCCACGAGCTGAATTTGCCGAACTACCGTCAACTGTTCAGAGCGGGACACGACAAGGTCCCGACTGTCTCGTCCACGCTCGATTCGCTGCGCCAGGGCATCCAGGAGCGGGGAGAGCTCGTTATCCTCTACTTCAACTTCGACCGCTACGCGAAGATCGAAGAGATCTACGGCTGGGAGAAGCTCGACGAAATCCTCGAGACCACGATCAGGGCGATGAAGGATTTTTTTCGCGACGGTCCGTTTGCGGCGTCGCAGGTGATGGTAAGCTTCACGAACGACGACGATTTCATCCTCTTTCACATTCCCGCGCCTGACGTTCCGGTTCCCACCGATGAAGAGATAACCGACCTCACGATACGGCTGCATCAGTTCATCTCCACGCGTGTGGAGGAAGGTCACGGCGAGGCTGTCGCAGCGCTGTTCGACACTTACGTCGGGCGAGCGCACATCTACTACGATCCGAAGATCCGCCTCGAGCGGCAGATCTACCGCGGAATTCGCGAGGCAGCAGCATCATCGAACAGCGTCGAGCAGAGAGAGCTCGCGCGAAAGAGCGCTGACCTGCGGGAGACCCTTCGGACCGGGGCGCTTTATATCGACTATCACCCGATTGTCGTCGCCGACACGAAGGAGATCTTTGGCTACGAAGCGCTGGCGCGAGGAACGATGCGCAGTATGCGGCGTCCCGAAGTGATGTTCGAGGTTGCGGCTCAGTCGGACATGATCTGGGAGCTGAGCCGGCTCTGCCGAAACACCGCAATCCGTGGGATGAAGGCGAGGCTCGAGAAAGGGCAGCTGCTGTTCATCAATGTCGATCCGCATGACTTCACGGACCCCGCGTTCACCGAAATAGACATGGACGTCCCGGATCCGTCGCGCGTCGTTCTCGAGATAACCGAGCGCACCGCAATCAAGGATTACCCGAAGTTTCGCGGGCGGTTGAAGGACTTCCGCGACCGCGGGTATCGTTTCGCGGTCGACGATGCGGGCAGCGGCTACGCGGGTCTCGGCTCGATCGCCAACCTCGAGCCCGACTTCATAAAGCTCGACATTTCCCTCATCAACTGCATCCACGAGAATTTCATCAAGCAGAATCTGGTGGAGACGATGGTGCGCTTTGCGAACGATCAGGGCGCGAAAGTGATCGCCGAGGGAGTGGAGCTGGCAGAGGAATTCGAGACGGTGAAGCAGCTCGGCGCGCACCTGGTGCAGGGATTTTACCTGCATCCCCCGGGGCCGGGTCCGGTGGCGCCGCCCGTGGAGACACTCGTCGGGTCGTAGCCCGCGCGCTCTCCAGACGTTCGACTGACTTCCAGCGCGTGATCCTGCCCGCAATCGCCGCCGAGTCCGAACATGCGAGTTGTCAACCGTCGACGCGGCTGCCGCCGAATGCTCAGCGAATTCGTGTCCAGACGAGTATCGCCCCGCAGCTTCGGCCGTACCTGTCACGGTACTGCGGCGGAATCCCGGCTGAGGATCCATACACTTCGATTCCTTCGATCTCGGCCGGGCGTGTCAGCTCGTCGAGCTCGGCGTTGACCGCCTGTATGCCGTCGACCCATAGAGCTGGGCGACAGCCGCGAACGCGGATCGTGTTCCCTCCGCGGGAGGACGGCCGGACGACAATCCCGGGAAAGCTCCGCAACAGGTCGCTGGAGTAAGAGGTGTTTCGACGTTCAATGTCCCTCCTCTCGAGAAAGTGACCCGACCTCTGGATGCGGCGGCGCTCGTAGAAATCCCGCATTCTGCCGCTCTCGATCGCTCCGACCCTGACCATGTCGAGCACCACGGCCGCTCGCTCGAGTGTGATGTGAACGGGTCTGTTCGGCGAAAGAGTATCGGCCAGCAATGAGCGCGAGTATTCCAGGTAGCCGATCCTGCGAATTCGCAGAAGCACAGGGCCCCGCGCCACATCTGCGAACGAGAATTTTCCATCGGCGGCCGTTCGGGTTGTCACGCTTCCTTTGGTGGCTGGTTGCAGGACGACTTCTGCGCCCGCAACTGGAGTCCGGTCGATGTCCGTGACTACACCGAACACCTCGATTACGGGTGCCGTCCTGATCACCGGCGCGGTCGACACTGAAACGGCGGCCAGGCACCAGCCCACGGCGAAAACGAAAGAGACCTGTTCGATATCCGGACTCCGGAGGTTCGCTGAGTTTACGGTAAGGTCCGCGCATCGGCTGTCAAGCGTTGGCTGATGACTTGATCCATCGCATCGCGTTCACGGGGCAGTCCGTTCCCGACGCCAGTGGACGCACGCACGCCCCGCTGAAGCCGAACGGGTCTTGCGCCAGGAATGATTCCATTAAACCTTGATAAATGATCCCGCACCAAATGTGCGTCGATTCGACTTCGAGTACACCGGCTTTGCCGGAAGGGGGAAAGAATGTCTAACACTGGTACGCTGGCTGTTCTCAGGATTGCGAGGCGGTTTGCCGTTGCCGCATCGCTGCTGGTTCCTGGCATCCTGACGGCGCAAGGGACGGGGACGATCACCGGAGTGCTCAAGGATTCCGAAACGGACCGTCCGATCGTCAGGGGACGGGTAACCATCGTCGGGACTGCTCTCTCGGTTCCCACCAGCGACAACGGGGCATACACGATTCGCGGCGTGCCCGCGGGTCG
Organism: Gemmatimonadaceae bacterium; assembly: GCA_039927215.1. GTDB lineage: Bacteria > Gemmatimonadota > Gemmatimonadetes > Gemmatimonadales > Gemmatimonadaceae > UBA4720. Next base: position 8,866 of record JBDSVO010000199.1, on the reverse strand, counting down.
AGTCGAGGTGAGGGCGTATTCCCTCGGGCATGAGTCCGAGAGGCAGACTGTGTCAGTCGCCACCGACCAGGCAACGCAGGTCAACTTCTCCTTGCGGCTCGTAGCCGTACAACTTTCGGAGATCGTGACGACCGCCACCGGCCTGCAACGCCGACTCGAGCTGGGAAACGACATCGCACGGGTTGACGCCGCGAGACTCACCGCCACGCGGCCGATCAAGAACATTGCCGATCTTCTAACGGCACGCGCACCGGGAGTGCAGGTCACTCCGGGCACGATCACCGGGACGCAGTCGCGAATCCGCATCCGCGGAACCAACAGCCTTTCGCTCAACAACGATCCGATCTACATCATCGATGGGATTCGCATGGAGGCGTCGTCGGGGTCGTCGAGCATTGGCGTCGGCGGCGCCATCCCGAGCCGCGTGGGCGATATCGATCCCGAGCAGATCGAGAGTATCGAGGTGGTGAAGGGTCCCTCCGCTGCGACTCTATATGGCACTGATGCTGCCAACGGAGTGGTGGTGATCACGACGAAGCGTGGCCGACCCGGTCGGCCGAAATGGAATGTCTATGTCGAGCGCGGACGCCTGACCGACCATAATACCTACCCGACGGCTTACACACTTTTTGGCCACACCCCGGGAGCGACGACAGCGCGCCAGTGCACTCTCGCCCAGGTCTCCCTCAAGACGTGCGTGCAGGACAGCCTGAAGTCGTTCAATCTGTTCGAGGATCCTGAGACGACGCCGCTCTCTACCGGGTGGCGTGAACAGTATGGCGCCCAGGTCAACGGTGGCTCGGACCTGCTCCGCTATTTCCTCTCCGGTGAGTACGAGGGCGAGACTGGCGTCTATAAGGTCCCTCGCTTCGACATCGAGCGGCTGAATCAGACGGTCGGCCGCATTCCGGGAGAACAGCTTCGCCCGAACTCGCTCTACCGCGCTAATCTCCGCGCGAATCTCAACGTCAGCTTCAGCCCGAAGGCCGACGTCGCTGTGTCGACAGGATTCGTCTCCAGCACCCAGCGCCTTCCGCAGACGGACAACAACACTACGGGTTTGTTGTCGAGTGCTTATGGGGGACCGGGCTACCGGGACAACGGCAATACGAGTCTGGGCTTTCCGCTCAACGGGTACCGCATTTTCACGCCCGGCGATGTTTTCCAGGATGTCGTGACACAGGAGATCAACCGGTTCATTGGAAGTGTCTCACCGTCGTGGCGTCCCAGAAGCTGGTTCTCGGCGCGCGGCAACTTCGGCGTCGACTTCACCAATCGGGTTGACTCCGAGCTTTGCCGGCGGGGGAACTGCTCAGATTTCGGCACCAGCCGCGAAGGATTCCGAATCAACAATCGCACAAATTTTTTCCAGTACACATTCGACCTGAACGGAGCGACGTCGTTTAACCTGCGGCCTGAGCTGAATTCGAAGACCGTTGTAGGTATTCAGTACTTCCGTAACGTCTTTGCACGGAACGGCGCCAGCGGAAGCAATCTGCCGCCGGGCGCAGTTACGGTGACGGCGGGAGCTGTGAGAGATGCCGCCGAAGTGACGAGCTTCGCGATCACTGCCGGGGCATTCGTCGAGCAGACCTTCGGGCTGCACGATCGCCTGTTCCTGACAGGGGCGTTGCGGGCCGACAACAACAGCGCCTTCGGCCAGGACTTCGACGCCGTCTATTATCCGAAGACCAGCCTGTCGTGGGTAGTGTCCGAGGAAGGCTTCTTCCCGAAGCCGCGCTTCCTGGATCAGCTCCGCATCCGCGCCGCGTACGGAGCCTCGGGTGTCTCGCCCGGTACGAACGACGCGCTTCTGTTCTTCTCGCCACGCACGGCCAACATCGGTGACCAGGGTGCGGCGGGTGTCACCTTCAATGCCGTCGGAAACCCAAACCTCAAGCCTGAGCGCGCGATCGAGTTTGAAGGAGGGTTCGATGTCGGCATGCTCAACAATCGTCTGTCGTTCGAGGTCACTGGCTACCGAAAGCGCACCCAAGACGCGCTGATCCAGCGGATTCTTCCGGGCTCTATAGGCATTACCGCATCCCGCTTCGAGAACATCGGATCAGTTGAGAACAGGGGATTCGAGACAGGCATTCACGCTCAGGTGCTCAGAACCGACCGGCTCGGGATCGATATCGGAATCAATCATTCGATCAACGACAACAAGATCCTGACTCTCGATAACAACGCGTCCGGCGAACCGATTCCGATAATTGTCGCCACCCAGATTCAGCACCGCGTGGGTTATCCGCTATTCGGCTACTGGCACACGGCGATCAAGAGCTTCAGTGACACCAACGGAGATGGCTTCATCACTCAGGATGAAGTCGTCGTCAGTGACACTGCCGAGTATCAGGGGAGGCAGCTGCCGCACGTGGAGATGTCGTTCAGCCCGGGCATCGAGCTCTTTGGAGACCTGATCCGCCTGAGTGCCAGCATCGACCACAAGGGAGGTTTCAAGCTGCTCAACGCCAGCGAGCGGATCCGGTGCCAGAGCCGGAATAACTGTCGCGGTCTCTCCGACCCCACTGCATCGCTCTTCGAGCAGGCACGCGTCGTCGCCCTGCGCGATCACCGACTCCGCACGCAGGGAGGGTTCATCGAGAAAGCCGACTACACCAAGCTGCGTGAGGTTGCGCTCACGGTTACTTCGCCACGACGCTGGAATCTGGGCCGGCTCATGAACGCGGATCGTGTGAGCGTGACACTCGCCGGAAGAAATCTGAAGACGTGGACCGATTACTCGGGCATCGATCCCGAGTCGGCCTATTTCGAGGGTGGGGGTGGAAACGACATTCAGACGGACTTTCAGACCTCGCCGCCGCCGCGGTACTTCACGCTCCGCGTCAACATCGGATTCTGAGGCGACAATGACATCAACTACTTCTCCTCGCGGGATTCAGACTGTCATTGACATCGCGCTCGCCGGCCGGCGGGCGGGCTGGGTTGTCGCAGCGATCGCAACACTGGGAATCGGTGCGTGCGATCGCGCGCTCGAAGTCACCGATCCCGACGTCATCTCCATCGAAAACGTGAGCTCTCCGGAGGCAGCGGATGGCCTCAGACTCGGCGCGCTCGGCCGGCTGAGCGGAATGACGAGTGGCGGCGAGTCTGTCTTTCATTTTACGGGGCTGCTCACCGATGAGTGGCGCTCGGGCGACACGTTCGTACAGCGGGATGCGACCGACCAGCGCTTCGTCCGCGAAGACGTCACCGTTATCAGCGGAATGTGGTACGACGTCAATCGAACTCGAACCGCGTCCAACCAGGCGATCGACGCTCTGAGGGCCTTTCCTCCGACGGCTGCCTCGGCGCTGCCGCTCGTTCAGTCCGGTATCGCCCAGATGTATTGGGCCCGTGGGTTCGCCGAGACTGCGATCGCCGAGAACTACTGCAACGGAACGCCGATCAGCAAGTTCGACCTGAACGGATCGGTCATCACCTACGGCGCCCCGGAATCGAATGCACAGGTTTACGCGCGGGCACTCGGGAGCTTCGATTCAGCAACAGCGGCGGCGGCCGCCAACTTGCGAGGAGACACCGTCCGCATTCTGGCGCGGATCGGACGAGCGCGGGTGCTGCTCAATCAGGGCAAGTTCGCCGAGGCCGGCGCGGAAATCTCCGCTACGCCGGCGATCTCGAGCGACTTCCGGTTCAGGATATTCCATCAGGAAGCCGTCTCGGGTACTGCGGTGAATCAACTCTGGTCGCTCAACAACTCGGGGAGGCGCTACGTCGTTGGCGACAAGGACGGAACGGTCGGTCTCAACTTTGCCTCATCCGGTGATCCAAGAATTCCGGTGTGTCGGGGCAACGACACCGTATGCCGCGGCTTCGGCGTGACGAATTCGGTCTCATTCGACAACAACTTCGGCGCTTCGCCGCGCCCTGGTGGACCGTTCTTCGTTCAGCTCATCTGGCCCACCCGCGACGACGATGCCGCGATTGTAACAGGAGTAGAGGCACGGCTGATTGAAGCGGAGGCAAAGCTCCGCTCCGGTGACGCCGCAGGGTGGCTTGCCACACTCAATGCTCTGCGAGCCAGCTTCCAGACGCTGAAGGATCCTACGAACATAACGACGGCTGCGGCAACGCTTGCTGCCCTCGCCGACCCGGGTACGCAGACAGCACAGGAAGACTTACTTTTCCGCGAACGCGCTTTCTGGCTGTTCGGGCGCGGTCACCGGCTGGCGGACATGCGCCGGCTCGTTCGTCCGGTGGCACAAGGGGGGTTCGGACGGGCCATCAACACCGTTTATCCGAATGGAGCGTTCTTCAAGGGCGGTACGTTCGGGAGCGACGTCAACGTCATCATTCCCCAGTCTGAGCGTAACAATCCGAATTTTTCCGGCTGCACCGATCGCAATCCGTAACCGTTGGTGAGACAGTGCGAAAGGGAGGGGCGCCAGCGGCCCCTCCCTTTTTTGAATTCATCCGGGCCGGCCGTGGTGTGTTTACTGCGGATCGGCCTTGCCACTACATTGCTGCCCCGCAACCTTTGAACAATGTCCGACCCAAAGCTCCCCGCAGTCTGCGTTCTCAGCGGTCTCTGTGGTTAAGAAGGGCCGGGTTACGTGTACATGAGGGAATCGACGAGCTCTAGCGACCGCTCCGCAGCCCCTAGACCGGAGCGAACCACCCCCCGCGCTGCCGTGCTCGCCTGAGACCGTGAGTCAGGGTTGTCGATCCAACGTGTTATTCTGCTGGCAATCGCCGCCGAGTCCGCGCACCGAAATGCTCCACCGGCTGCGACCAGCAGAGTTGCGTCACGGTTGTCGGCGTGGCGCGGCCCGATTATCACTGGCGCGCCAAATGCGGCGGGCTCGAGAAGCGAATGCAGCCCTGCATCCCGAAACCCGCCACCAACGTAAGCAGCATCGGCGAGCTCATAGAGATCACCCAGCATTCCGTAACGATCCACGATGATGACATCGGCAGACGAAGCCGCGGGTTCAGTAACGCGCACGAAGCTCAACCGATTCAACCTGGCCCACGCTTCGACGGACTCGAGGTGTTTCGCCGAAATCTCGTGTTGAGCGATTATCAGCCTGACGTCCGCGTGCGAACGTCTCACTGCAAGCCACGCGGGCAGCAGTCTCTCCTCGTCGCTCGGCCACGTCGATCCGGCAACGAGCGTGAAGCGAGGGGCACGCAGCGGGTTGATTAGTGCGGCGCGCTCGGGTGAATTCGACCCGGTCTTGCCCCACGCCTGATCGTAGCGTGTATCGCCAGTGATTGTCACGCGGTCCGGCTCGACGCCGGCTTCGATCAGATGCGCGCGATCATCATCGGACACGGCGCCGACGGCGTCCATCGCGCGATACGCATCGCCGACGAACAGCTGCGAGGCACTCGAGCGTCGGCCGGACGACGCGGGCATGGTCGCGCTGATCATCCCGAGCCGCACTCCTTTCAGTGCGGCGCGCTCAACGAGGAGAGGCCAGACATCGAGCTTGCTGAACACAAGTGCCGTCGGCCGCAGCGCGGCGAGGACGACCTCCGCGTCGTGAACCGTGTCGAAGGGCAGGTAATCGTGAAAGTCGGCGCCCACCGTCCCTGCAAAGCGCTCTGCACTCGGCGAAAAAAAAGTGTACGCCAGCTGCGCGTCCGGGTGTGCAGACCGAAAAAGCTGAATTACCGGGAGCGCCTGCAGTCCCTCGCCGACGGAAGGCGCATGCACCCAGAGCAATGGCTTTGACAGGGCGCGATTCTGCGCAGCCCACTCGGCGTAGCGGCGGCCGATTCGGCGGCGTGCCCGAAGCGCACGCGACGCCTTCGATTCACCCGGCGGCGGAACGGCGGCCAGCGCGCGCGCCACCGCCCCAGCGGCGACGTAGGGTAGTCGTGCGAGTGGATTCACCGGGCGCTGCTCAAACTTCCGCGCCCCGCGGCCTCAGCGCGCGGGCGGGGCGCTTTTCGCGATCTCGGCGTCGAGTGCCATACGCAGCGAGTCAACGGGAAGCGCGCCGAGGAGAACGCGGTTTCCGATGAGAAACGTCGGGGTGGACTGAACTCCGGCAGCGGCGGATCGATCGCGGTCGGCGATTATCATCGGGCGCAGCTTCCCTGACTCAATGCACTGTTTCCATGCGTTCTTGTCCACACCTACCGCGCCCGCAATCGAGTCGAGGGTCGCCGTCGGCGACGGCAAAGTTTCCCACTGCTTCTGCGTCGCGAACAACGCTTCGTGGAATTCCCAGAACTTACCCTGCGCCGAGGCGCACATCGCGGCTTCCGCCGTCGGCATCGCGTGCTGGTGCTGCGCCAGCGGATAGTTCACGTACGCAACTTTGATCTTCCCTGGACGTACGTACTCGTCGTAGATCGTCTTGTAGCTCTCGTCGTGCCATTGCTTGCAGAATGGACACTGAAAATCGCTTGCGATGATGAGCCAGGTTTTTGCATTTGCGTCGCCGGCGATGCGGCCTTTGTCGGCGGCGACGACGATGGGATCGACAGGTGCAGGGGCCGCGACGGGCCGCGCACTCGACGGCGCGGTGTCGGAAGGCGGAGGAGCAGAGCCCGAGGGGCTGCACGCCTGGATAGCGAGCGCCGCGAGTATTGCGGCACTGAAGTTGACTTTGATTTGCATGGTCTGGTAAATAGGAGCCGGTGATGGTGCTGAAATCAAGGGCGGAGGCACGATAACAAGGCTGTCACGGGCTGTCTCGCGCGCCGGCACCCGCCGAATTCGCGCGCACGTCCCGCTCGCCTTTGCGCTCCTGGTCTCAGCTGCTGCGGCTCCCGAGGCTCGAGCGCAGTCCAGGCTCACGATCCCGCAACCAACCGGCGTAGTCAACGACTTCGCGCGCGTGCTCGATGCTGCGACGATCGAGCGCATCACGCGTGTCGCGGAGGACGTCCGGAACAAGTCGCGAGGCGAGATTGCTGTCGTCACGCTGAGCGACATCGGCCAGAACGCGGCAGCTGACGTTGCGCTGCAGATAGGCCGCGAGTGGAAAGTCGGGAAGATCGGAGATCCCGGCGATCCGACACGGAACGCAGGAGCCGTGATTTTGCTCGTGCCGAAGGAGACGAGCTCCGACGGGCGAGGGAAATGCTTTGTCGCGACAGGACAGGGTGCCGAGGGGTTCATCACCGACGCGACCGCCGGTGACATCTGCCGCGAGGCGACGCCGGCATTTGCCGCGCGCGATTACGCGACAGGCCTCGAGCTGGTCACGCTGAGAACGGCTCAGCGATTTGCCAACGAATTTGGCTTCACTATAGATACAGCGCTGGTGCCACCGGAGCCCGTGCGAGGCTCGCGACCCGAGAGCCGCGGAATTCCTCCGTTCGTTTTCCTCATCATCTTCTTCGTGGTGATGTCCATTCTCTCGAGCGCGAGCCGGCGCGGAAGAGGGCGCGGCCGGCAGAGTGGATGCGGAGGGTGCATCTGGCCGCTGATGCTGTCGATGCCTTCAGGTGGTGGTAGCTCGCGCGGTAGTTGGGGCGGTGGCGGAGGCTTTGGTGGCGGAGGATTTGGCGGCGGCGGCGGCTTCGGAGGCTTCGGTGGCGGCGGCGGCTTCAGCGGTGGTGGCGGTGGCTCCAGTTGGTGAGATTCAGTCGCGCGACACGGCGGATCTTCCGTCGGCGTTCCGCGCCGTGAGGAACGGGTAATGGCAATGACATTGGAAGAGCTCGTCACTCAGCTGCAGAACGCCTACGGTACCACGCTTCGATCGGTCGTTCTGTACGGATCGGCGACTGCCGGCGAGCACATAGCCAAGAAATCCGATTACAACGTTCTCGTTGTACTCGATGCCGTTCCGCTCGACCGGCTTGCGGCAGTAGGTGCAGTTCTAAAGGCGTGGGGTGAGGCGGGGAATCCTCCGCCGATGATGTTCACCGCCAGCGAGTGGCAGTCGTCGTCGGACGTTTTTCCAATGGAGTACGCGGATATTCTCGAGCGGCACAGGGTGTTGTACGGACCTGATCCGTGTGTTGGGATAGCTGTCGCGCCCACTGATCTGCGGCTCGAGGTGGAGCAGCAGGCCCTCGGAAAGCTTCTCCATCTGCGACGTGGAGTCATGGCGGCGGGCATTAATGACAAGGCGGACGTCGAGCTGCTCGAAGTAAGCCTCAGTGCGATAATGGTCGTGTTCCGCGGCGTCGCGCGCCTTCATGGCGACGTTCCGCCACAGGATTATGCCGAGCTGAGCAGGTCTGTCGCCGCAAAGGCGGGTTTCGATCCGGCTCCGTTCGAGCGCGTTGTGCGACATGTGCGCGGAGAGTCGAAGATTCCGCGTCCGGAGGCACGACAGGTGCTTGCGGGGTATCTAGCGGGCATGGAATCGCTGGTCGCATACCTTGATCGCTTCACCGCATAAACTTTTCCCGTCATATTCCGTACGTTAGGCCGACTCATCCACCACCGAGGCTCGACCCATGAAACGCCGCTCACTCGTCCTGCTCGTTCCACTCGCGCTCTCCGGCTGCGGCTACAACCGGATTCAGACGCTCGACGAGCAGGCACAGCAGGCCAAGCAGCAGATAGAGGTGCAGCTTCAGCGCCGCGCCGATCTCGTACCGAACCTGGTCAATACCGTGAAAGGCTACGCCGCGCATGAGGAGGCCGTCTTCACTCAGGTGGCGAACGCTCGAACCGGGCTGACAGGTGCAATCAGGAGCGGCGACCCCGCCCAGCAGGCGGCGGCCGATGCTCAGCTCACCGGCGCGCTCAGCAGATTGATCGCGATCGCCGAAGCGTACCCGCAGCTCAAGGCAGACCAGACCTTCCTGCGGCTGCAGGATGAGCTATCGGGAACGGAGAATCGCATCGCTGTCTCGAGGAGCGACTACAACGCTGCAGTCAACGCGTACAATGCGTACATCCGAACGTTTCCGCAGAAAATCACCGCGG
>JBDSVO010000198.1:0-11109 GCA_039927215.1 Gemmatimonadaceae bacterium | reverse complement strand
CCGTCAACGTCGTAGAACCGATGACGGTTCACGCGAACGTACCAGTTCGAGACGTCGTCTACGAAGAAATCCATAACCGCCCGGGCGGCCAGCGTTGCGTCGTAACGCTGGAGCAGCGCGTCAGCCTCGCGCTCCACTGCAGCAAGCCGCGAGAGAATCCAACGGTCGATCTCCGGCCGCTCGGCCGGGAGCGGATCCTGCACTGACGGCACCCAGCCGAAGTTCGCGTACTGCGCGAAAATTCCGCTGTAAACATTCTTGAACGTCAGGAGAAATCGTCCCGCTGTGTCGCGAATGGCCGACTCGTCGAACCGCCTCGGCATCCAGACCTGGCTCGATGCAACCAGAAAAAGGCGGACTGCATCCGCGCCGTATCGTGGAAGAACAACGTTGGGATCCACAACATTTCCGCGACTCTTCGACATCTTGATCCCTTCGGGATCGAGGATCACGTCGTTGACGACGACGGAACGGAACGGCGCTGTATCGACTGCGTCCTGAACCTCGGCCTGATGAGCGAGAGTATTCCGCGGAAGCGCGTCACCCAATCCTGTCGCGATCGCAAGCAGTGAGTAGAACCATCCGCGCGTCTGGTCGATGCCTTCGGCGATGAAATCCGCAGGGTAGTGTCTCTCGAGCTCCTCGCGATTCTCGAAAGGAAAATGCCACTGCGCAAACGGCATGGATCCGGAGTCGAACCATGTGTCGATCACCTGAGGAACACGCCGCATTGTTCCGCTGCATGTCTCGCACTTCCATGTGTGCCGGTCGATGTACGGCTTGTGCGCGTCGAAATCGTCGCCGAGGGGCGCGCCGATTCGCTTCTCGAGCTGCTCGAAGCTTCCGATCGCTTCCACGTGCGAGTCGTCCGCGTCGCAGAGCCAGAGGGGCAGTGGCGTGCCCCAGTAACGGTCACGTGAGATGGCCCAGTCGATGTTGTTCTCGAGCCATTCGCCGAACCGTCCCGTGCCGGATTCTGGCGGATGCCAGTCCATTCGCGCGTTGCGCGTGAGCATCGCGTCCTTGAATGCCGTCGTGCGGATGAACCACGAGCCGCGAGCGAAATAGAGAAGAGGCGTCTCGCACCGCCAGCAGTGCGGGTACGGGTGCTCGATCTGGCTGGCCTTCCACAGGATGCCACGCCTCTCGAGCTCTTCGATGATCTTTGGATCCGCAGCTTTTACGAACAGGCCGCCGACAACGGGCATATCGGAGGGAAATTCCCCGCGCTGATCGACGGGCTGCACGAAGGACAAGCCGTTTCGCTGACCGGATGCGTAGTCGTCAGCGCCGAACGCGGGCGCCATGTGCACCACGCCGGTACCATCCTCCGATGAGACGAAGCTCTCAGCTACGATGACCTCGTGCTTTCCTTCACGGAGCTCGACCCAATCAAGAGGGCGACGATAAGTTGCCCCTTCGAGAGCCTCTCCCTTGAAGCTCGCCACTGACTCCCAGCGATCGGTGTAGTCCTCGCCAAGCACAGCGGCTGCGCGCGACTCGGCGAGAATGATCGTTTCGAATCCATCGCCATTCCGCTTCGTCAGCTCGAGATAGTCGAGCTCCGGATTGATAGCGAGCGCAACGTTCGAGACGAGCGTCCATGGCGTGGTTGTCCAGACGAGAATTCGGCGCTCTGCCTGCTTCTCAGTCGTCGCCGAGTTTGCGGAAGAAACGAGATCGAGCGCGATATAGAGGCTCGGATCCTTTACGTCCTTCCACCCCTGCGCGACCTCATGGCTGGAGAGCGCCGTGCCGCAGCGCGGGCAGTACGGAAGAATCTTGTGACCGCGATACAGAAGGTCGCGCTGATACATCGTGGTGAGTGCCCACCAGACACTCTCGATGTATTCGTTGGTGTAGGTGATGTAGGCGTGATCGTAATCGAGCCAGTACCCCATTCGCTCGCTCATTGCTTCCCAGTCGGACTTGTATCGCCAGACACTCTCGCGGCAGAGCGCGTTGAATTTCTCGACGCCGATCTCCTCGATCTGCTGCTTGCCGTTGATGCCCAGCTGCTTCTCGACTTCGATCTCGACGGGCAGACCGTGGGTATCCCATCCCGCGCGGCGCGCGACGTAAAACCCCTTCATCGCGCGATGCCGGCAGAAGAGATCCTTGATCGCGCGAGAGAGAACGTGATGGATGCCCGGTTTTCCGTTCGCGGTGGGCGGTCCCTCAAAGAAGACGAACGAAGGCCTTCCTTCAGCCGCGCGGAGAGTGCGGGCAAAAAGATCCTCCCGCTTCCAGCGCTCGAGGACCTCCTGCTCGAGGTCGTCCGCCGGTTGCGTCGGTGGCACTCGTCGGTAGCGGGTCGTTTCCTGGGTAGCGGTCATTTACGGATGAATCTCACCGGCTCACTCTCGCGAGCCGAACAGTGTCGTACCGAGACGAACGATGGTCGCCCCTTCTTCCACTGCAATGTCGTAATCGCCGGACATGCCCATCGACAGCTCGGTGGCCGGATGACCGTCGCCTGCAAGCGTGTCGCGGGCCTCGCGCGCGAGTCCAAATGTGCGACGCAGCTCACTTTCGTCAGCATCGAGCCGGCCAATTGTCATGACGCCTTTTACTCGCACACCCTTCATGGTCGCGAGCCGCGCTGATTCTGCCGCGAGCTCCTCGATGTAAAAACCGCCCTTCGTTCCCTCGCGCGCGGCGTTCACCTGAACAAGACAGCTCACCGGCTGCGCTCGCTCATCACCAAACGCGTTCACCGAGTCTGCGAGACGCGAGCTGTCGAGCGCATGAAACATCGAGAACCGATCGAGCGATTTCACTTTATTGCGTTGGAGGTGTCCTATGAGATGCCATCGTACAGGCACGCTGACGTCTGGCATTTTCGCGAGGGCTTCCTGGACCCGGTTCTCACCGGCATCGCGAATGCCGGCATCCCATGCCGCCAGCACCGCATCCGGCCCGTGAGTCTTCGTCACCGCGACAATCGTTACCGCCTGCCCATGTCCACCGCGGTCCGCGGCGAGCTGGATGCGCGCTCGTACAATGGCGATGCGCGCGCCGAGCTCCGGAAATGGCATCACTCAGAAATTTAATTAACGGCTGGCGCGCGCGTTGTTACCCGAGGCGCTCAATGAAGCTTATTGCGAGACGGCGCAGGTCGTTATAAGTGACCAGCGCAAAGAGGAGGAGTACGGCTGCAAGCCCCGCGCGAAGAATATTGTCGCGCGTCTTCGCGCTGAACGCGCTGCCTTTTGCTGCCTCGAGGATATGAACGAGAATCTGGCCGCCGTCGAGTATCGGTATCGGCAGCAGGTTGAACACCGCCAGGTTCACGCTGATCAGCGATATCAGGACGAGAAGGTTCTCGAGTCCTCCGCGCGCCGCCTGCACCGACGCCGTCGCGATCATGATCGGACCGCCCAATTCACTGGCCTTTACGCGTCGGGTGGCGATTCCTTTCAACGCGTCGATCACCGAGCCGGCCATCCCCCAGGTGATTCCCCAGCTCGTGATTGCCGCGTGCCCGAGACTTATCGGCCGGCTCTCCTGGCGCGGCATCACGCCGATGCGCGCCACGCTGTCGAGCTTGCCCGTCGCGCTGGTGACTGTATCCATCCGCGGAATAACAATGATGTTCCGGCGCTCACCGCCCCGACTGATATCGAGAACTAGCTCTTTGCCCGGGGACTTTCCGATCGTCGCAACGAGACTGTCCCACGAGAGAAGCGTTACTGCATTGATGGCAACGATGCTGTCACCGGGCTGCACACCAGCCGCTTGCGCGGGATGTCCCACCATCACCGAATCGGTTGTGGTCGAGATGTAGGGCATCCCGTAATGAGCCAGCATGCCGGTCGTCACCACGAGCGCGAGGACGATATTCATCGTCACGCCGGCGAGAAGAATTACGAGGCGCGCCCACAGCGGCTTTGACTCGAGCCAGCGGTGCGGCGGAATCGGCTTTGGGCCGAATGGAATCATCGCCTCCGGATCGAGCTCCTCTCCTTTAGTTGCGACTGTCGTGGCAGCGTTTTCGCCGCCGCCCTCGATGAAGGCAGTCGCCTCGTCATCCTTCGACGCCATGCGCACGTACCCGCCCAGCGGAAGCGCGGCAAGAACATACTCGGTCTCACCGTAGCGTTTCTTCCACAGCGCCTTGCCGAAGCCTATCGAGAAGCGGGGAGTGTAGACGCCGACCGCTTTCGCTGCGAGGAAATGCCCGAGCTCGTGGACGAACACGACGATGCCAAATACAAAGAGCGGTGCAACCCATGCTAACATCCGAATGACTCCATCACGTGCCGGCGCGCCTTCATGTCGGCATCCAGCAGCTCTTCCCTGGTTGCAGACGGCAGATCGCCGAGGTGTTTCAAAGCTGAATTTATCGACGCGGCGATGTCCGCGAAGCGAATGCTCCCCGCAAGAAACAGGGCAACCGCTTGCTCGTTTGCTGCATTGAACACTGCCGGCGCTGCCCCGCCGCGGCGACCCGCGTCGATTCCGAGCCGGAGGGCCGGAAATCGTTCATGAGCGACAGGCTCGAATGTCATCGGCGAAAGCGCCACGGGATCGAAAGCGGGTACACCGCTGTCGGTAGCTCGTTCCGGATGGGTCAGCGCATAGAGCACGGGCAGCTCCATGGATGGAACGCTCATCTGCGCAACCACGCTTCCGTCTACGAATTCGACGAACGAATGGACGATGCTCTGCGGATGGACGACGACTTCGATCGAATCGTATGGCAGTCCAAACAGAAAATGTGCCTCGATCACCTCGAGCGCCTTGTTCACCAGAGTGGCGCTGTCGATCGTGATCTTGCGACCCATCGTCCACGTCGGATGCTGCAAGGCGTCAGTTACCGTCGCCTCGGCAAGTCGCTTCTCACTCCATTCGCGGAATGGCCCGCCCGACGCCGTGAGTATCACACGGCGGATCTCCTGGCTGTCGCGTCCGGCAATACACTGCAGAATCGCGCTGTGCTCGCTGTCGACGGGAACGATTTCCCCGCCGCCTTCAGCGGCGGCCTTTGCCACCAGCTCCCCCGCGACAACCAAGGTCTCCTTGTTGGCGAGCGCGACGCGCTTGCCGGCCCTGAGCGCTGCAATTGTGGCATCCAGTCCCGCCGCGCCGACGATAGCGTTCAACACGATGTCGGCATCGTCTCGCGTGGCCGCTTCGACGAGACATTCAGTCCCCCGCTTCCAGCTCTCCGCCTGAGCCTCGGCGCAATTCACCAGTCCGACGTATTCCGGCCGAAATTCGCGCACCTGCTCGCGCAGCAGCTCCGCATTGCTGTGTGCAGTCAGAGCCACAACGCGAAATCGATCCTGTTGCCGCGCGATAACCTTGAGGGCTGTCGTGCCGATCGACCCCGTCGAGCCGAGGATTGCAACCCCTCGCTGCGTCATCCCGGCGCCGGAATCAGAAGGTAGCCGAGTATCAAATAGGCGACCGGGACTGTGAACAACAAACTGTCCCATCTGTCCAGAAGCCCACCGTGACCGGGAAGCAGCGATGACGAGTCCTTCACACCTGCCTCGCGCTTGAGAAGAGACTCGGCTAGATCGCCCGTTTGACCCGCGACGCTGATAGCGACCCCGAAGAGGATCATGCCGAGCGGCGTCAACGCGAGATGACCGAACGGCTTGAGAAATACGGTGATGTAAAACCAGGAGCTCGCGATCGCTGCAACCACGCCGCCGACAGCGCCAGCAACAGTTTTACCGGGACTCACTGACGGCATCAACTTTCGCTTCCCGAACATCCTGCCGAACGCGTACGCACCAATATCAGTGCCCCACGTGACGGCGATCGGGAACATCACCAGTGCCGTGCCGGCAATCGCGCCGATGGCGTACTGATGGTATCGCAGCGGATAGATGAATGTGGTGAGTGCGGCGTAAAGGATTCCGAACACCGTTACCGAAACGGACACGAGTGGCTGGCCGGACACACCACGCAGCCAGATAACGCTCGCTATGAGCGCAAGGAAGATCAGCGTAGCATCGGTGATAAAGAATGTGTACACGCCGAGAAAGTGCGCGTGGACCAACAGCGGGATAATTGCGGCCAGCGTGATCCCGATCGGCGCCATCGGATTGCTTCCACCGGCGCGGGCCATCCGGAACAGCTCCCAGGCGCAAACGGCCGAAAGCACACCGAGCGCCGTTGCCAGAATCCATCCACCGAAATAAATGAGCGCGACTGTAGCGGGCGCGCCCACCAGCGCGAACAGAATGCGCCGAGTGAGCTCCGACACGAGCTCAGACTTCCATTATTTCTGCTTCCTTCCCCTTCAGCAGATCGTCTATCTTCGTGATGTAGTCGTCGTGCAGCTTCTGCAGGTCCTTCTCGCCGTGCTTGACGTCGTCCTCCGACACCTTGTCGAGCTTCTTCAGCTTGTCGCGCGCCTCGGTGCGCGCGTGCCGAATCCCAATTCGCGCTTCTTCGGCGAGCTTGTGCACGACCTTCACGAGATCTCTGCGCCGCTCTTCGTTAAGCGCAGGGATCGGAACGCGGATTACTCCGCTCTGCGTCATCGGGTTGAGCCCGAGGTCCGATTCGCGAAGTCCCTTTTCGATCGCATGCGTCAGCCCCTTGTCCCACGGAGTGACGGTAAGGAGCCGCGGCTCGGGCGCTGAGACGCTTGCAACCTGATTGAGCGGCATGGTCTGCCCGTAAGCTTCGACCTTGACGGTGTCGAGGAGACTCACGGTCGCCTTTCCCGTCCGGATCGACGACAGCTCCCGCTTCGAGCTCTCGAGCGCTTTCTCCATTCCGGCGCGGGAGTCCTTTATGATCTGCGGTATCGTGTTCATTGAACCAATGTGCCGATCTGCTCGCCACGTACGGCGCGCGCGATCGCTCCGGGTGTGTTGATGTTCAGGACGATGACGGGCAGCTTGTTTTCCCTGCACAACGCTATTGCTGTCTGGTCCATCACGCCGAGCTCTTTCACCATCACGTCGCGGTAGCTGATGTGGGTGAACAATGTTGCCGCCGCATCCTTCTTCGGATCGGCGGAATAAACGCCGTCTACGCTTGTGGCCTTGATGATAACCTGCGCCTTGGTCTGAATTGCTCGCAGCGCCGCAGCGGTGTCCGTCGAGAAGTACGGATTCCCCGTGCCGCCGGCGAACAGTACCACGCGGCCTTTCTCGAAGTGGCGAATGGCTCGCCGGCGAATAAAAGGCTCGGCAATCTCTTCCATGCTGATGGCGGTCATGACTCGCGTCTCCATTCCGGCGCGCTCGAGGACATCCTGCATTGCCAGAGCGTTTATCACGGTGCCGAGCATTCCCATGTAGTCACTGCCGACGCGGTCCATTCCGAGTTTAGCGAACTCGGCTCCTCGTACGATGTTGCCGCCGCCAATGACAAGGCCGATGCCGATTCCCATATCGACGACTTGCTTGATGTCGTCGGAGATTCTTTCGAGGGTATCGAAGTGAAATCCGGTTCCATGGCCTCCTGCGAGTGCTTCGCCGGAGACCTTGAGCAACACTCGTGTATAGGCGACCGGACTCGCCAAGGAGTTATTCCTCTCCCATCTGGTAACGTACGAACCGTCGTACCTGGATGTTCTCGCCGACCTTGGCCGACGCCTCCTTGATGAGGTCGCCGACAGTCTTCTTGGGCTCGCGGATCCACGGCTGGTGCATGAGGGTGTTGTCCTTGAAGTAAGCTTCGACTTTCCCCTCGACCATGCGCTTCACGATCGCCTCGGGCTTGCCGCTCGACTTGGCCTGCTCTTCAGCGATGCGACGCTCAACGGCGACAGCCGCTTCCGGGATTCCATCGCGGTCCACCGCGATCGGAGCTGCGCTGGCAATGTGAAGAGCGATCTCACGCGCCAGCGTCTTGAAGTCATCGGTGCGCGCGACGAAATCCGTCTCGCAGTTCACCTCGACCATCACGCCGACTTTTCCGTTGTGATGGATATAGCTGGTGATGGCGCCTTCGCTGGTCTGCTTGCCGGCGCGCTGCCCGGCCTTGGCGATGCCCTTCGCGCGAAGGTGCTCAGCCGCCCGGTCCATATCGCCCTTGTTCTCCTCGAGCGCCTTCTTGCAGTCCATCATTCCCGCACCGGTTCGCTGGCGCAGCGTCTGTACATCCTTTGCCGTAAACACTGATTGATTTCCCTTTTTAAAAAACGGGCGCTTGAATTGCGCGCCTGGTTATCAGTTAATCCGATCGATCCGCCAAATCGTCCCACCCAAATCGTCCCATCTACAAGAACGCCGCCGGCGACTCTGCCGGCGGCGGGTTCCTACCCGCAGGCAGGTTGAACTTAACCCTCTACAGCCTCCGCGTTAGCCACCGCGTCGACTGCTACGCTGGTCTCTGCACCGGAGTCTCCCGAGTCTGATTCACCAGACTCAACTTCTCCGCCCGTCTTGAGTCGGGCAGCAATTGCTTCAGGCTTTGCGCGACGGCGACGCGGCCGTCGCTTCTTCTTGCGATCGCCTTCGCCTTCCGGCTCGGCGCCGCGGTCGGAGCTGTACGTGTACGACTCCGCCTCCTCTGCTTCCTCGCGAATGGGAGCTTCGCGCCGCGCTTCGACGATTGCGTCGGAGATCGCATGTGTCACAAGCTCCACCGACTTGATCGCGTCATCGTTGCCGGCGATCGGAACCGTGATGAGATCGGGATCCGCGTTCGTGTCGACCAGAGCGATGATCGGAATGCCGAGCTTGTTGCCCTCGCTCACGGCGATCCGCTCTTTCTTTGAATCGACAACGAACATCAACCCGGGAAGGCGCGTGAGATTCTTGATGCCGGACAGGTTCTTCGAGAGCTTGTCGCGCTGACGGGCCATCATCAGCTGTTCCTTCTTCGTGTAGTTCTCGAAATCTCCACCGGACTCGCTGCCCGCCTCGAGCTCCTTCAAGCGGCGCACCTGCTTCTTCACCGTCTGGAAGTTCGTGAGCAGTCCACCCAGCCAGCGCTCGGTGACGAACATCGCACCGCATCGCTCCGCCTCTTCCTTCACGATGTTGACGAGCTGCCGCTTCGTACAGACGAACAGCACGGCATCACCGCGCAAAATCACATCGTGCGCGAGCTTCTTCGCCAGCTCGAGCTGACGTAGGGTCTTCTGAAGGTCGATGATGTGGATCCCGTTCCGCTCGGCGAAGATGAAACGACGCATCTTCGGATTCCAGCGACGGGTCTGGTGCCCGAAATGGACACCGGCGGCGAGTAGCTGATCGAGATTAGGCTCAGTCATTCAGTAGAGGTTTCCTTTAACGCTTGGAGAACTGGAATTTCTTGCGGGCTTTCGGACGGCCGGGCTTCTTGCGCTCGACAGCGCGAGCATCGCGCGTGAGCAGTCCGAGGTCGCGCAGCTTGCGTCGGTGTGATTCGTCGATCTTCACCAGAGCACGGGCGACAGCGAGGCGCAGCGCACCGGCCTGACCTGTGAGTCCCCCGCCTTCGACCTTGGCGATTATGTCGAAGCGGCCCAGCGAATCGGTCGCTGTGAACGGCTGCTGGATGGCAGACACGTGCGCCGAGCGCGGGAAGTAATCGCCCAGAGTACGTCCGTTGACCTGCCATTTCCCGGAGCCGGGCTTGAGATACAGCCTGCAGCGCGCTTCCTTGCGCCGCCCTATCGTATGCGTGGTTGTAGTGCTGTCAGCCATTACTTCGTCTCACCCTTTTCCTTGAGGTCCAGAACCTTCGGCTGCTGCGCTGCGTGCGAGTGATTCGCATTCGCGAATACGCGCAGCTTGCGGCGCAGCGCCTGACGTCCGAGTGCCGTTTTCGGCAGCATGCCGTATACCGCCTTTTCAATCACCCGCTCGGGATGTTTCTCGAGCATCGTGGCAAACGGGATGAAGCGCTCGTGTCCCATGTAGCCGGTGTGATGAAAGTACCGCTTCTGCTCAGCTTTCTTGCCCGTGACTTTCACCTTCGAAGCGTTGATGACGATGACGTTGTCACCGGTGTCCATGTGCGGCGTGTACATCGCCTTGTGCTTCCCCCGGATGATCTTCGCGACCTCGACGGCCAGTCGTCCGAGCACCATTCCTTCGGCGTCGACGATGAACCAGTCGTGCTTGATATCCTTCGGGGTTGCGGTGTATGTCTTCATTTTGCGGATTCTGACTGTGCGTAGAGCCGCACCCTGCCCGCTTTTCGGGGAAGGCGGCGGCGTTTCGTAGCTTGTATTGGGGTTCTGCGACAGCCTTTAAACTTACGAATTGCATTGACTTAAGTCAACAACTGGCGCCCGCGTTCCGCGACAGCCACATTCGCGCTCCCAATCACTCACAGGACCCCCCATGCATTTAACAATACGCTCGTATGCCGGCGCCACAGCACTTGCCGATGCGATGTCGGCGAAATCGGCCGAGGTCGAAGGGATAATTAGCGCAGTGCCGGGCTTCATTGCGTACCACGCCGTGCGCGACGGAGATAACATGACCAGCGTTACTGTGTGTCAGGACAAGACGGGGACTGACGAGTCGACGCGTCGGGCTGCGGCCTGGGTCAAGGAGAACGTGCCCCAAGGCGGCGTCGCTGCACCCCGGATCAGTGAGGGTGACACCTTCATTTCGTTCTCGAAGTAATAGTTGAAACGCATTCGACGGATTTGAACGGATCAGACTCTTGGCCTGATCCGTTAATCCGCCAAATCAGTTCAACTCGACGAGAACGGCGCCCTTCTCTACCGCCATTCCAACTTCGGCGTGCACGGCCTTGACAGTCCCGCCGGTCTTCGCGCGCAGCTCATTCTCCATCTTCATTGCTTCCATCACCACAGCGCCGTGCCCGGCGGTGATTACATCGCCAACCGCGACATTTATTCTTACAACCAGCCCCGGCATCGGCGCGACAATCGGAGCAGGACCCGACGGCTTCGCCACCGCCGCGGTGATGTCGCGAATTGTTCGAGCGCGCTCATCCAGCGCCTCGACTTCGAAACGATGCCCATCGACCGACAGCACATAACGTCCGCGTCCACCCGCTCGGCGCACAATCACGCGATGGACTTCATCACCAAGGGTGACGACGGCCAGCGGAGTTCCCTCGATTGCCTCCAGACTGGCCGCGAGCTGGTCCTCTCCAAACTTTGCGGTCGATCCATTCAGCTCGACCTCATGCCGCTCCCCGTTGAGATCGATGATGTACTTCATTGCAACG
>JBDSVO010000197.1:0-4259 GCA_039927215.1 Gemmatimonadaceae bacterium | reverse complement strand
CCAAGCGGGAGCGCGAAGGTCCTGACTTTGTACCCGGGTACCGCAGAGTCGATCGCCATGTTCCCGCGGGCTATCTGCTCCTGCACTACAGCATCGGAATACTTGTCGAGTCGTGCGTGCCAGAGTGTGTGGTTGCAGAGCTCGAATCCCTCATCGTGCAGATACTTGATCTTGGGGAATCTCCACTCTGTTTTCTGTCCTTCGATTCCCTTGTTTCCGAAGAAAGAACGCCCAGCCTCTGCTCCCGGGAGCAGACAGAACACGGCGCGGTTCGGCCAGTCGGGATGAGTTTTCCTGAAGTCGTTCCAGATCCCAAGGCCGCTTTGGGGATCGATCTCCAGCTTACCGTTGCGCTCGATGTAGCTGAACTGGCTCGGTGAGGCGTCGTCGAAAACGAAGACGACTGGAGACAGTCCACGAGGCAGGTCGATCTTACGGTCCAGAACCTGCGAAATCGTCACCGGCCGGTATCCGCGAGCGTATATCTCTTCAAGATCTCGCCGAAAATGACCCCTCTCGCGGGAGTACGTCGCATCCTTATCTGTAATCAGATGATATTCGGCAACCGGTATCCGTCCGAGCTCGTTTGGAACGCGGGCAGAATCGGCGGCTGTTAGTCGAAAGGCAGTTGATCCACCAGTCCTGGAATCGCTGGAGGTCAGCGGTGTATCACTAAGGGATGAACCGCCGGAAGCGCCAGAATTGGCGTTGGCGGGTTGCGAAGCTCCGTCGCTTTTGCTGGTGCAGGCGTAGATGGAAGAACAGCCGAGCACGAGCGCTGTAGCGGCGACGCGAGTAAACACTGATTGACTAGGCATGTGGGAAAAAATTAAGAGTCGGCGTGAATTGATTTTGAAGGGGTCCCTGGCGGCGGCGATTCTGCTCGTCCTCGCCCTGGATATCTGGCTCGGCACCTGCGGCTTCGAGCGCTGCCCGACTGCACGCGAGATTCAGGCCTACAACCCCGACGAAGGCGGGCGCGTTTACGACCGGAACGGCCGGCTGATGGGCCGTCTCGTGATCGTCCGCCGCTTAAATGTACCGATCTCGCAAGTTCCTCTGCATGTCCGGCAGGCATTCATTGCCGCGGAGGACCGGCGCTTCTACAAGCACCACGGCGTCGATTGGCGCGGTTTCGTCCGCGCGTCACTGCGCAACGTCAAGTCGTTCGGCGTTCGTGAAGGGTTCAGCACAATCACGATGCAGGCGGCGCGCAACAGCTTCGTCGTCAATCAGTATCGAAGCCGCTCCCTGCCGAAGAAGCTGATCGAGCTTCGTGTGGCGAAGCTGATGGAGAAGTCGCTCAATAAGGACCAGATACTTCAGCTCTACCTCAACGCCATCTACATGGGCAACGGCGTTTACGGGATCGAAGCGGCGAGCCGCGACTTGTTCGGAAAGACCGTCAGGAACATCACGGTCATCGAAGGCGCGATGCTGGCGGCGTTGCCGAGGGCGCCATCGGCCTACACACCGCGGCGCAATCCTCGAAAAGCTCTGACGCGACGGAACCTGGTTCTCTCGCTGATGGTTCAGGAAGGGTACATCGCGCGCGACAAGTTTGCGGCGCTCGCGGGAACACGCCTCCGAATTGCAAGCGAGGAGTGGCGCCCTGACACCTCGGATGATTCCTACGCGCTCGATGCCGTGCGCGCGCTGACCGACTCCGTACTCGATGCGACGGAAGAGGATGCTGCCGACCTCACCGTGTATACCACTCTCGACCGGGCGGCACAGCTCGCCGCTAATACCACGGTGCGGCGACGAACGACAGCGATACAGCGCGAGTCCAGCGGATGGTGGAAGGGGCAGCAGCACTACGTCCAGGGCGCAATGGTCGCTATCGATCCACGAACGGGAGACATCCGCGCGCTCGTAGGCGGAAGGCGGTACGAGCGCGGAAACTTCAATCGCGCATTGAACGCGCACCGCCAGCCAGGCTCGGCTTTCAAGCCTTTCGTATACGCCGCGGCGCTATCCGCGGGATACACGCCGGCGTCCGACGTCCGCGACGATCCTGTGGAAGTGATTCAGGGGGGAACCGTGTGGGCCCCGGCGAACTACCACGACGACTACGCTGGCCTCATCACGTTCCGCAGAGCTCTCATGCGGTCGGCAAACTCGGCGACAGTTCGCGTCAGTCAGATGGTCGGACTTTCGCGTGTGATCGAGACTGCCCACCGCAATGGAATTCAAAGCAATATCCCGAGCTATCCCGCGATCGCGCTCGGTGCGATTGAAGTCACGCCAATAGAGCTCGTGCGAGCTTACGCACCGTTTTCGAATGGCGGCTATCGCGTGAAGCCGCGACTTGTGCGGCGCATCGAGACGCGCGACGGAAAGGTGATCTGGAGCAGCGAGATTGCCGCGCCGGTTCCGGTCATGGATCCGCGCGACGCTTATCAGATGACTTCCATGCTTCGGGGAGTGGTCGACTACGGCACGGGGCGGCCGATTCGCGATTACGGTGTGAAGGGACTCGTCGCAGGGAAGACAGGAACGACGAACGATGGCGCCGACGTCTGGTTTGTCGGCTACACGCCGAACCTCGTCGCCGCATTCTGGTTCGGTTACGACGAGCGCCACACGGTGGCGTACGATGCGTCGGGTGGCCGTCTCGCTGCGCCGGCGTGGGCGGAGTTTTACAAGTCGGGGTGGACGGAACCCGTTCCGGCGAACTCATGGGCGCCACCGCCGGGAATGGTTGGCGCGACGATCGATCCGACTACAGGATGGCTCGCCAACGAGTGGTGTCCCGCGCGGAAAGTCGAGTACTTCAAGCCCGGCACTGAGCCGCATACAGAGTGCATCGAGCACGGGCCGCCGGAGTACGACACGGAGTGGCCGGATCAGACGAGCTGGCCGCAGGACGTCGGGAAGGCCGGCGAGAATCTCGGGAAGAAGATCGGGAAAGCCTTGGGAAAGATCTTCAGGTTCTAGAGGCGAACTGCAAAGTCAACTGATAAGTGCAGGCTCCCAGCTTGTAGTTATCATTTTGCCCGTGTCTTAAACGACTCCGAGCCAGCTCTCCTTTTGAGAACTGAAACCCGGAAAGATCTTCTCAGTCTTGGTCGCGCCCAGGTGTCTCGCGGTAATCTCCGAGAATACCGCACGGAAATCCGTCGTTAACGCGAGATCGCGGCCCTCGTACAATTGCTCCTGCTCCAGCCCGGGCCACTTTCCGTAAACCTTACCGCCCTTCACATCACCGCCAATGACGAATAGCGCGCCGGCGTGGCCGTGATCGGTGCCGCGGTTTCCGTTCTCTCGCGCCATACGACCAAACTCGGACATTGTGAGGATCACGACGTCGCCCATTTTGTCGCCGAGGTCGGCGACGAGTGCATTGATGGATTGGCCGAAATCGTTGAGGCGGGCCGCAAGTTGTCCTGTCACGCCGCCCTGGTTGACGTGCGTGTCCCATCCACCGATGTCGGCAAAAGCAATCTCGAGTCCCACGTTCGCTTTGATGAGCTGCGCGATCTGCAGCAAACGCTGGCCGAACTGTGACCGCGGATACTCAGCGCCGTTGCGCGGCGCGTACTTCTGCGGATTGGCTTCGCGCAGCAGCTTCACGGCATCAAACATCTCGCTGCCCGTGCCGTGAACCAGATCGGCAGAACCGGTGCGATACAGTGCCTCGAGTCGCGCGGCTTGTGAGCCGGTTGTCCGCACTGTGAATTCGCCCAGACTATTCATCGCCACCGTCTCCGCGCCACCTCCGAGAATTCGCGGCGTCTGTGGTGTGAGCGAGACAGCGCGGAATGGATTCGCCGAGCATTCAGCACATGTGCCCTGTACAGCGAGATAGCGGTTGAGCCAGCCATCGCTCGTGCCTTTGATGTCGGGCGTGCCGGTCTCCATGTAATCCTGCGCATCGAAGTGCGAGCGTGTTGCACTCGGACTTCCCACCGCGTGCACAGGCGCGAGGAGCCCGCGATCGTACAGTGGCTTGAGAGAGGCAAGCGCGGGATGCAGTCCGAAGAATCCGTCGAGATCGATTGCACTTGATTCGGATCCGAGTTGGCGGCCCAGTCCCACGGGACGCGGAATGGCGATGCCTGGCCGCAACGCGTAATACGCCTTTTCACCGTGCGGAACGACAACGTTCAGCGCGTCTGCTGCACCGCGCTGAAAGAGACAAATCAGCGTCTTCCCTTTCGGGGCGGACATGAGCTCCATGCCGAACGCCGTGCGCCGGAGGAAACTCGGACTAAGCCCCATTGTCACGAGGGCGAGTCCACCTGATTTCACGAATA
>JBDSVO010000196.1:0-5458 GCA_039927215.1 Gemmatimonadaceae bacterium | reverse complement strand
ATCAGCTGGCGTCGGACGCTCGCAGGCGTGCACGCATTGTTCTTCTCGGAGGCGAGCGGCGCGGCCCAATCGAGATCGCTGGAGTGACGGCGTTTTCCGCAGGATTTGTTGAGGACATCATGCCGGCAGTCGCGGGCCTCGATCTTCTCTGGCATCCTTCGCGCGCCGAAGGCCTCGGGACCAGTGTGATCGACGGCATGGCGCTCGGCGTACCGCCAATCGCGTTCGCCGTCGGCGGAATTACCGAGGTTGTCGAGCACGACGTCAGCGGTTTGCTCGTGCCGCCGGGCGACCTCGCCGCCTTTGCTCGTGCCGCCGAGACGCTGATCGACGATGAGGCGCTTCGCGCAAGGCTTGCTGCGGCTTCCCGCGCTCGCGCACGAATGTTCAGCGCAGAGACAATGACCCGGGAGACAGAAGCGGTGTATTACCAGCTAGTTTTCGGTGGCGGGAAGCGTTAGCGCTCGTCTATCTTGCGGGCTGTCGTCCAAAGCCCAAGTCATTGAGGCACATTGCTCTACATCTGTATTCCGGCATACAACGAAGGGCCCACCATTGGTGTCCTGCTGTGGCGTATCCGCAAGGTCTTCCAAGCGTACTCGCGAGAGTATGAAATCGTCGTTTACGACGACGGGAGCACCGACGAGACACGCGACCGGCTGCTGCCTTACGCAGAAATTGCCCCACTGACGGTTCTCCACGGCGACAAGCGAGAGGGCTACGCTCACGCCCTCGACCGCTTGTGTCGCGAGGTCTCCCGGCGAACGCGATATCCGCGACGTGATGCGATGATCCTCATGCAGGGAGATTTCACGGATCAGCCCGAGCACCTGCCCGAGCTCGTCAAGCGATTCGAGGGCGGCGCAGACATCGTAATCTCTGAGCGTGAAGCGGGAAAGGCACCTGCGAGCGTTCGACGCTTGCTCACGCTGGCGCCGTGGACCCTGAAATTCTTCGTCGATATTCAGGGCGTGACGGATCCCTTCAACTCATTCCGTCTGTACCGCATTTCACTGCTTCGCGACCTCATCAAGTCGTTTGGCGAAAAGCCTCTCGTTAATAGCGAGGGATGGGCGGCCAACGTCGAGCTTCTAATGAACACTGCTCCGCTTGCCCGTCGAATCGAACGCGTGACACTTGCGCCGCGCTACGACGTACGGGTGCGCGAGAGCAGAATTCGTCCCGTCTCCGCAGGAATGGCTCTCTACCGTTTTGGCTGGGCTTCGCGTGGTCGAAAGATCGTCGCGTCGTCAGCCGCTCCGCCGGCAGCCCGAAACGGTGGGGAGACAAGAAAGAAGCCGGAATCGGTTGAGGCCCGCAGAGCCAGTCCGTGAGTCACTCGATCACAAGAATCCTCGGCGTCGTGGCCGTAGTGTCGGCCGCTTCTCCGATGATCGCCGCACAGCGGCCGCAGGTTTCCGGCGACAAGGCCGTGCAGGTTCTGCCCGCCAGCTCCGGACAGAGCGCGATGCGCGTGCCTTTCGGCGCGGGGGAGCGGCTCAACTTCGACGTTCGACTTGGAACGCTCAAGGTTGGCAGCAGTGCCATGGAAGTCCGCGGCGTTGAATCAATCCGCGGCCGCGATGCCTGGCACACAGTATTCTGGGTGAAGGGGGGCACGTTCTTCTATCGCGTGAACGACATCTTCGAGAGCTGGATCGATACCGAGAATTTCCACTCCTTGCGTTTCGTGAGATTGCTCGAGGAAGGGACCTCCGATCGCGAGCAGAAGTACGAGATCTATCCGGAGCGCGGCCTTTATGTGAACGAACGGAACAACAAGCCAACGCGAACGCTGCCCACGGTAAAGCAGCCACTCGACGAGGGCTCGTTTCTTTATTTTGTTCGAACGTTGCAGCTGACGGTTGGCCAGACGTACGATTTCAGCCGCTACTTCATCCCCGACAGAAATCCGGTTAGGATCCACGTGCTACGGCGCGAACGGGTGACGGTTCCGGCGGGAACGTTCAACGCCATAGTCGTTCAGCCGGTGATCAAAACGAAAGGTATCTTTTCCGAGGACGGACACGCCGAGGTGTGGCTCTCCGACGACTCTGCCCGGATCGTTTTGCAGATCAAGTCGAGGCTCGCGTTCGGATCACTCAATCTTTTCCTAAGATCATACTCCCTTCCGACGGCGACAGCACCTTAGGCGCGCAACGAGCGGCAGCGTCGGACAAGCCGCCGCAGGGATCGCAGTCGGCCGCTCCCGAAGCCGACCTGTCCCGCGTTCGCACGGTGCCGGTGGAGCTTCGCCCGAACAAGGTCAGGACAGAAGAGTTCGCCAAGCCCCCCGGAAGTGATCGCTCCTTCACGGCATTTCTCGCGAGTCTGCCTGATGTCCTGGTCGCGGGAGACTTTCGCTCTGTGGTTGCTGCGATTGCCTCGGCAGCTCGTAAGCAGCGCGCGGTGGTGGTAATGCTGGGCGGGCACATCGTCAAAACGGGAGTCGCGCCCCTCCTCATCGACCTCATGGAGCGACGAGTCATCACGCATCTCGCAATGAACGGCTCGGGAGCGATTCACGATTACGAGATCGCGCGCTTCGGCGCTACTTCAGAGGACGTCGCGCGTGGTCTGGTCGACGGCACCTTTGGAATGGCGGAGGAAACCGGGCGCGGGATGAACGAGGCGTTCATTGCCGGAATGCAGAATGGCTGGGGAATGGGTGAAGCAGTTGCGAGAGCACTGCTTGGAACTCCCCTCCTTCATCCCGAGATGTCTCTCCTGCTCGCGGCTCAGCGCCTGGGTATTCCCTGCACCGTTCACGCTGCACTGGGCGCCGAAATCATCCACCAGCATCCGGCGGCGAACGGAGCAGCAATTGGCGACACCAGCCACCGCGATTTCAGACGCCTTGCCGCGTCGCTGCCTCAGCTCCACGAGGGCGGCGTCGTTCTCAACCTCGGCAGCGCCGTAATCATGCCGGAAGTTTTCCTGAAGGCGCTGACGATCGCGCGGAATTTGAACGCATCCAAGCCGATTGATTTCACAACGTGCGATCTGGACATGATCCGACACTATCGCCCGCGCGTGAACGTTGTGATCCGTCCGACGAACGCGGGCGGGACAGGGTACGAAATAACAGGGCACCATGAGATCATGGTGCCCTTGCTTGCGTGGGCCGTAGCGGAGGAGCTCGACCGCCCTAACCCTGCCTAGCCGCGAATCATTCCTGCCGGCGAGCCTTTACGCCCACGCGGCGTGAGTTTCAATATTTATCGATGCTGGTTCCCGACCACCGCTCTCGCAGACGGCGCGCGGTATCCGGAGAGAACACGCGAATCGCGAGGTAGGCGATTCCACCGATGATAAGCGCCTTGATCGCGAAACCCAGAAGCCAGAACGTCACGCCGATCAGGGTGCCGAAGATGCTGAATACCAGGCCCAGAGCGAAAATGCCAGCCATCACCATCAGGCCAGTCATCAGTATTGTCTTGAGCATCGAGACCTTCTCCAAGTGCGGGAATGTGTACACTACGATAATGCTGCCAACCCGGTTTCAGCCATGAGCGCGGCACCAGACGTCACGATTGCGGGCGCCGGAATCATCGGGCTCGCGACTGCGGCTGCGGCATCGCTGCGTGGGCTGACGGTACTTCTGGTTGGCGACCACCGGGCCGGCGAAGCGTCATCCGCAGCGGCGGGCATGCTCGCCCCGTCGATAGAGCGTGCCGTCGGGCCGGCGCACGACTTTGCCATTGCCGCGCGCGATCGCTATCCCGCATACGTCGAAGAGCTCGCCGAACAGACGGGAATCAGAGTTCCGCTGAACCGGCTCGGGATTCTTCAGGTCGCGTTGACGGAAGCCGGCGTCAAAGGGCTCCGGCGAGCGGCCCTTCCCCACAGCGAGTGGATCGAGCGCCGCCAGCTGGCTGAGCTTGAGCCAACGCTCGGACATGCGATTGGAGCGGTCCTCAATCCGGAAGACGGTGCTGTCGACAATGTTACGCTCATGCGCGCGCTCGCCGCGCTCGTCGATGCTTCGCCGCTCGTGACACGTCTCGAGGGGACCGTTGTGAATGTGATCCGCGAGGGAGCGCGTCCGCGTCTCGAAGTTGCCGCGGGCGAATCATTCGAGTCTGAATGGGTGGTGATCGCCGGCGGTGCCTGGTCGACGCTGATCGGCGGACTTCCGTTGCTCACTTCGGTGCAGCCATCGCGGGGGCAGCTCGTAGCGTACGACGCAATCGGACTACGCCACGCGGTCTATGGGCCGCGTGGTTACCTCGTGCCGCGAGTGAATATTCAAACCATCGCCGGCACGACGATGGAGAGCGTCGGGTACGATCCAGCCACGACACCCGAGGGATTGGAGCGTGTCCGGTCGGCGGCCGAGGAGATCGCGCCGGCGCTCAGCATTACGCCGGTCCAGAGTGCGTGGGCCGGTCTGCGCCCCGTCACGCCAGATCTGCTGCCCCTATTGGGCCAGGACCCCGACGACCCCCACGTCGTCTACGCCTGTGGACATTCACGGAACGGAATACTTCTCGCGCCACTGACGGCCGATGTGGTCGCCACGATGCTCGCGGGAGACGCAATTTCCCACGATCTGACTCAATTTCGCCCTGACAGGTTTTAGGGTAAATTCCCTGAAACCAATGAACGACGCGCTATACCAGATAATGGGCCGCCACCGGGTGGAGCCACTGCCTGAGCGCAAACCTTCGTGGCTCAAGGTGAAGGCGCCGGGCGGTCCCAACTACATGCGGCTCAAGCATTTAATGCGAGAGCTCGACCTACACTCGGTCTGCGAGGAGGCGCATTGCCCCAATGTTGGCGAGTGCTGGGAGCATGGCACCGCCACGTTCATGATCCTGGGCGACGTCTGCACGCGGAATTGTGCGTACTGCGCGGTAGCTCACGGGCGGCCGCCCAGGTACGATATCGAGGAGCCCGCGCGTGTCGCCCAGGCAATCGCCGAGATGCAGCTCCAGCACGCCGTCATCACGTCTGTCGATCGCGACGATCTTCCCGATTTCGGCGCCTGGATCTTCGCCGAGACGATCAGAAAAATTCACGAGATGGTGCCGGGATGCTCCGTCGAAGTTCTCGTCCCCGATTTTCAGGGGAACGAAGCGAGCATCCGCGCCGTGCTGGACGCTGGTCCGGAGATCTACAATCACAACACCGAGACCGTACCACGCCTCTACAAGAAAGCGCGGCCCGGCGGGCGCTATCCGCGGGTGATGGAGATCTTCCGATTTGCCAAGCGTGTCGCGCCCGACATTCCAACGAAGACAGGGATGATTCTCGGCATGGGAGAGACTGTCGAGGAGGTCATTGCCGTAATGCGTGATCTGCGCGAAGTGGACGTCGACATCCTCACGCTGGGACAATACCTGCGCCCATCCGACAAGCACATCGCGCTCGACCGTTACTACACTCCGGCAGAGTTCAGGAAGCTTTACGAAAAGGGCATGGAGATGGGATTCCGTCACGTCGAGTCAGGCCCGCT